>NZ_MUZW01000070.1:0-46298 GCF_003266085.1 Methanosphaera sp. DEW79
GTATTAAAAAATATAGATAGTTCTATAACAATAGATGAAAGTAGTGTTAGAACTCAAACTATAAACAATGAAGAATGGTATGTATTTTCAGCTAAAAAAGAAGGTATATCCTTTAACTATTATGTATGTACAACCAAAGACGAAAATGGTAATATCAGAATGTATAATGATTTAGATAATGCTGGACCAAATGAAACACCAACTCCTGGAACTGATCTATCAGATGATCCTAACGGAGATACTGGTGACGACTACAACCAAACATAAAAATAATTCATAGGTAGATGCTTAAATTTCTAAAAGGATTTATTAAGACAATATTATTTATTTTTGAGATTAAGTAAAATCTCAAATTATACTTTTTTTATAATTAATTTTTAATTAATTTACTTTTTAAATACTAATAACCAAAATATAAATAGTAAAGAAATCATATAATAATATAAGCTTAAGTACTAAAATGTACTTTTTAAGGAACGAATTATTAAATAAAAAAAACAGGGGTTAAAACATGGATTTTGTAACAATTGTAAGTTTCATTGTTGTAGGAATGGTTGTTATAACATTAATCGGACAAGCAATGGGTAGTTCAATAGAATAAAAATATAAATACTTTTTTTTTAAAATATTTTTTTAAAGAAGTTTATGCTTGCATTTATTATTCATAGCATAAAAACTTATAAGTTATTAAATTATAACTAACTAAGTTATAAAAATTAGATATCATAACCAAAAAGTAATGAAAAATAAATACGGATTTGGAGGGATTTGAACCCTCGGTCTCCAGATTAGGAGTCTGGTGCCCTATCCAGACTAGGCTACAAACCCATATATAATAAAATCACGAGAAAATCAATTAAAAATAGTTTTTATAGTATAAAAGATAGCGGACCTGGGGGGATTTGAACCCCCGGCCTTTGGATTAGAAGTCCAACGCCCTATCCAGTCTAGGCTACAGGCCCATATATTAATACATATACTACTATTATTAGTTTCTATAGTTTATCCTTTTTATACTTTACTATTTTAAAATAAAAATAAAAACAAAATATAAAACAAAACTGTATTCTATTCAATTTATTTTAAAAAAAAAGATAAAAAAATAATATGAATTAATTAATTAATTATAATTAACCTCACCATACTGTCCTCCACGACCAGGAATTACATCTAGAGTGTTATCTCTATATGATTTAATAACATTAGCTAACAACATATCGACAGTGGCTATTTTTTCTATAGGAGTATTAAGTAAAACATCAATCTCATTTCCAAATAAATCTAACAATCTATCATATCTTGTTTGAACATACTTCGTAGTAACACCCTTATCATGCACAGTACTTAATAACTCAGCAAGAGGTAATAAATACTGATAATGTGGACGATGACTTGGATGATGAGGTTTATCAAACGATGCTAACTCTTGTATTCTACCTTTTACTCCCTTCTTTATTCTTCCACCACAGGAACATTTCATATCACATTCAACTGCATCATGGATATTATATATTCTATGACAGTCAATACATCCAGTTTCATGATATTTACCCATACGAGGATCAAAACCATAATTCTCAATTATATCATTATTTTTTATTGAAAAACATAACGACTTAAATGATAAATCCTTAAGTTCCATTCTATTAAATTCCCTACCTATTCTATGAGGCCATGGTGAATGTGAATCAGAATTTGTTAAAAATGTATAATCTGCTAATTCCTTTATTGTATCAGCCAAATCAGAATCACTAGATAAACCTAATTCTACAAAGTCAGGTTGTTGACCATAACAATCAGTAACTGAATCATAGGATTTATATAAACCAGTCCATGGTGTAAAAATATGAGCAGGACCAATAATACAATTATAATCTCTGGCAATATCCATAATTTCTGCACCATTCATACGAATTCTTGGTCTTCCATCAGCATCCATATTCTTAACAGTAAATTCATCCCTCATATTCCATGCTACTTCAATAGATGGAATTATAATTAAATGATGTATCCTCTGATTATCTTCTACTTCAGTAGTAGTTATAAATTTAGTATTGTTAGTTTCAATAGTATCATTTGTTTTGTAAATTCCAGTATTATCAATTTCCACTAATGAATCTTCTAATTCATTCAACCATCCAGAATGGAATGCATCACCTGTAGCCACAAGATCTAAACCCTTTTTAACAGATTCAAGAGCCATTGTTTCTGGATCCATATTTTTAGAAGTTGCCATTGAATATTTACTATGAACATGTAAATCTGCATTAATTATCATAAATATCATCAAAAAATAGTTAAAAGAGAATTTAACCAATATAACGTAGATCTTCACCAGGTTGATTTACACCATGTTCCACCATATTTTGGTTAAATTTTGGATTAAGAGCTAATCTTTCATTTGTAACTTTTATTTGCTCATCTAATTCTTCAAAGTCTAATTCAAATCCAAATAATTTAAATAATACAAACAATACTTCCTTTGCTGAGCTAGGATCTACATAAAATCCAGGTGTTTCTCCCATTAGACATGCAGCATCAATACCTTTTTGTTGTGCATAATATAATAATAATCCAGAAGCTCCAACTATTGCTCCACCTTCATCTTTTCTAACTTCAGTATTGTCGATTTCAAGTATTTCATCGATTAAATCCTTATTATTTCCAGCAACAAATACTTTACTTCTTTCACTTAATTCACCAGTACCTAATCCACCAATTGTAAAGATTTTTTCTGAACCAAGATCTTCAAAATAATTCATTAATACTTTAGAAATCATTATTTGTCCTTCAAAATCAGATCCTTGAGTATTTCCCGTTAATAATACTATATCCTGATTATTTTCTCCAAAATCTTTAATATAAAAGAATTCCATTTTCATATGTTCAATAAGTCCATCCTCTTTCATTGTAACTTGTGGAGGGAAATAATCTGATTGAAGTTCTGCAAATTTTTCACCATTTAAATGTTTAACTATTTGGTCTACAACGATTTTTCCTACAAAACCAATTCCTGGTAATCCTTCAATAACTATTGGATTATTTAAGTTTACTTCCCCTATTTCTGTTATTTTTGTCTCATTTTCCATGTTATTCCCCATTTATTTATTTTAATAGATGATATGATGAAAATTATTTTTCCATTTGTTGTCTTTTTAAAATACGTCTATATTTACCATATTTATCTTGTGGTGAATATCTTGCAGGAAATATTACTCCAGTTTTAACATTACATTCTGGACATGATTCCTCTAATGTATATTCTCCACATTCTTTGCATTTTCTCATCTGAAATTTCATATTATTATATCTTTGTTTATGAATACTTATAAATTATATAATTAATTATCAAGAGATATAATTTCTAAATTTTTACACTTGAAATACACGTCTAAAAAAGTAAATATATGAAAAATATTTTCTTTATTTAAATGATGCAAGAAAATCTTCAAGTTCATCATGAATCTTATCAAGTTGTGATGAACCTACATGTCCAAGATATGAATTAAAACAAACTAAAGTAGAATCTTTAATTAAAGTATGCATTGGAATAGCATCTAATTCTGGTGGAAAATATTGATCCTCATATATTCCAATAATTAAAGTTTTAGCAGTGATATTTGAAATAATATCTGTTAAATCATAATTCATAGATGCATTGTTTCTATAATAAGCATCAAGAACATCTTCTTGTGAATCTTCCATTGCAAATTCATCCATATACTTATCAATATCAGATGTGGACTGATCCATATAGAATTGACGAGATAATCCAAAGGAATACATTGCCTTGCTAGATAATTCAAGAGCTCTTTTAAGATCTCCTGTTACTTTTTTATTGTTGAAATCCTTATCAGATGTTATAATATCGTTCATAACCTTGCTTAAAACGTAATTTTGGCCACCAACTTTATAACTACTTACTAAAGATATTAAAAAAGAAATATCATCAGGATATACTGCAGCCCATGTTACTGCTTCAAATCCCCCCATTGAATTACCTATAAGTCCTAATGGTGAAACAATATTTAAACATTCATCTAAAAACTTTTTATTAAAATTAACCATGTCTAATATAGTGTATTCAGGATAATCTGAATTTAATTTAGAAGTACTTGGACTACTACTACCTGGTGTTCCAAGTGTTGATAAAGATACAAAGAAAAACTTATTTGTATCAAAGGGTAAATTTTCACCCAATGCCACACCTATTCTTTTTATTGATCCATAATTTCCACTTGTACCATGGAAATATATTATAGCATTTGTTATATGTCCTTCATCATCATACTGTGGTGTACCCATAGTCATGTATTCAACAGTCTGATTTTCAAGTACTTTACCATTATTAAATTTAAATTCCTTTAAAGTATAATATTCAGGCGATATTGATTCTATATTCATAATAATCTCCTCATTTAATAAAAAAGATATTTTTCATAAAAAAAATAAATTTATTTTTAATTTACAAAATTTAATAAAAAAAAATAGTATAAAAAAGAATTAATCAAAGAATTAATCTTCTAATTCACGATGGAAAGAACCTTCCCCATCATTTTCTTCAACAATTCCAATACATTTATTAGCTGCTTCACTTAATATTTTTTCAGCTGTAGGGTAATCCTCAGTTGTTACCATGATTCTGTATGTAGGTGATCCAACACATTGAACTTCAACATTATCTGATTCAATAGATTGAAGAGCTTCAATAATTATTTCAACACCATTTGATTTATATGAGGTAAGATCCACATACCCTGTTATTTGTACTTCAGGTGTTGATATATTTTTCTTAGCAACTTCTGTAATTATTTTAGCCCATTCTGGACTAACATCCACATCTAAAAGTACGTTTTCCCCATCATCTGATGCTAATTCGAATCCTTCGTATAAATCTCCAAATTCTTCCATTATTAAATATCCTACTTCATCATAAGCTTCATCTAAAGTTTTATTAATTGATTTAGCAGATATTTCTAATAATTTTTCAGCTTTTTGTTCTATTTTCCATTGTTGCATTCTACGTGTTCTTTGATCTTCACGTATACGTTTAAGAGATGCATCTACATGACCTTTTTTAGGATTAACTCTTAATACACGAGCTACAATTTTTTGATTTTCTCTAACATAATCTCGTATATTTTTAACCCAACCCGAAGATACTTCAGAAATATGAATAAAAGCTTCTTTACCTTCATATTCTTCTAGTTTTGCAAATGCACCATATCCTAATACTTTATGTACGGTTCCAACAATTAGATCACCTTCTTCAGGCCATTCTTTGCTCATTCTAACCATATAATCACCTGGATAAGTAATCTATTTTTAATATTTAGTGATCTAGAACTTCTACAATTTGTGCACAAATTTTAGAACGGCCACCTTTTGGTTCAACTAATGTTTTACCACAGATAACACATTTTACTGTTGATGCTGCATGATCAAATATTATTTGGTGGTTTTCACAGTCACCACATTTAACTTTTAAAAAATTACTTTGTTGTTTAGGCATAAATAGTTCCTCCTTAAGTTAGTAATTCATCATTTTTTTAATAGAAAAATTTAAAAAAAGAGATAGAAAAATAAAATTCTATTACTTTATAACTTCTAAATAAACCTATTGTGAAATCCATTCAACTTTTCCAACACGGATGTTTGTTGAACTTTTAATGTGAGCTTTTCCACATTCTTTACATTTGTATCTTAAATCTAATTTTTTAATAGGTTTACTTCCTGATGGTAAAGGCCTTGGGTATCCTCTGTAACCAGCAGTTACACGCCTAAATTGACGTTGTCCCCATTTTAATTCGCTAGCTTTTCTTTTTTTTGCTGTGTGTACTTCATGTACTGTGTGTTTTTTACATTTTGGACAGTAAGTCCTTCTTTCTCGTGGTATTTTCATCCTTTTCGCCTCGTTTTCTTTTATAAAAAATAAATTATCCTTTGATTGAAATAATTTTTATTTAAAATGTTAAAGTAATGACAACAAGTCTTACTTCAAGATATCTTAATTTAGATATATAAATAACTCTTAATTACCTTCAGAGTAAAAATTCATTGAAAATTTCAATATAATACAATTAAAAATATTGTATTTTTCTTAGAAATATACATAATACTCCTTTAAACTATTAAAATTGATAATAGTTTTAAATCCATGTATATTATGTCTTATAATTAAATCCTAATCGTTCTTATAAATCTTAGAACAATCAATAATTTATCTATATATTATTATGATAAACATCTATATTTATAATTATGTATAGTATATATTCTAAAAAAATGTTATTATAATCTCTTAAAAAAAAATAGTTTCATGTAATTAATATTTATTTTATTATGTTAATTACATTTCTATGATTTAATATTTTTACAATAGATTTAGGTAGTAATACCATGTCTTTATTTTCAAAAGGACCATATGTTTTCTCATTCTCATCTAATATATCAGTACATATATCTTCTTTAAATTCCACTAACTCTTCACTATTATATATTACAGTATCATCTACTTCATCATTTAGTATTTCATCAGGTACTACTAGATCTTCTTCTGTTTGATTAGATTTATCATCAATATTAGGTTTAGATTGATTATTTTGTAACACCACAGTATCTTCTACTGGTGGCTTTGGTGGTGTAAATGGTGTTGTTATATCGGTTTTCTTTTGTTTTACTTCTTTTATGGGATTGTTATTTTCATCAAACAATAGTTCATCTGGTGCTTTTCCATACATCATGGCTATTTGACTTTCATCAAGTTTAGGTGCTGGTGGTTGTTTTTCAACTTCCATGATATGTTCATGATGTATTGGTCTATCTACCTTTGTAAATTCTTCTTTAATCTCTTTAGAAACTTCATTTGGCTTAAAACCGATCTTCGTTTCACTATTTCTATGTGGAATAATTTCTTCCATTAAGTTTTCACGATGAGATATAATTGTATTTACAACATCTTTATATAATTTCTCTTCTTCTGGTGTTACATTATATGGAATAACTTCATATAATTCAGAGTTTTTATTATGTCCTTTAAATATATCATGTGCCTTTTGAACATTAGATATTGCTGATGAAATTATTTTTGCTTCCCTTCTTTCACAGATTTCAATGGTTATTCTTTGAGCATCTCTTAATTGGTATGCTTCTAAGGATAGGGGATTATCATCAACTACTTTTAATAGACTTTGAAGATAATTAGATGCATCATCATAAAAAGAATCATCAATTTCAGATAATGGTCCATCAGTTCTTTCTTTCTTTTGTATATCTCTTAACTTTCGAAAAAAATCATTCAATTATATTATCCCCTTTTTTTAGTATTTTTTATATAATTCAACTACTATTTTTTCCTAATTTAAATTCTTTATTAAAAAAAATAAAGAGAGCATCACGTTATTATTAATCTTCTTCTTCAAGTCTAGGTGCTAATAGGAATGAAAGTAATCCTTCCTCATTTAGAAGTTCTAAATATAATGTTAAAGGCATGTCTGTACCTATTGAGAGATATGTGTTGTCTGAAAATTTTTCTGCTTTTAACATTTCCTTAATATTACTTATAGCATAAACAGCTCTTGCTTTTTCATTTATTTTTTCACCATGAAGATATTCTATTTTTGCATCAGCAAAGTCTCCAACAGCCTCTAGAGTTAATTTATCTTCATCTACTTCAAATGATACTCTATCAGATACTATTTCAATATCTTGTATTGCTTCTTTAAGTATTGAAACTGGAATAGGTATTTTTATGTCATATGGAATATCTGGTTGGGAGGGAGTATCATATTCTAAATCTATAAGTTTTACTTTGAATGTCTTTTTAACTGCTCCTTCAAATGTTAAAATAAGATTACCAACATCTACTGTTAATTCCATTACATCATCATTTTTTGATCTTTTAAGTACTTTCATTAATTCTTCAGTATCTAAATTTAATTTAATTGGTTTATCACATTCATAAATATCAAATAAACTTTCCTTTAATTCCAGGTGTACATATGTAATATGGCTTCTGTCAATTGCATTTAATCTAAGTCCATCAGAATCAACTTCTATTTGTACTTCATCAACTATTGATGAAATTGCATCAAAACTTGTTTTAAAAATACTTGGATCACTTAATACTAGTTTAAACACTATAAAATACTCTCCTTTATAAATTCAATTTTTTTATATTATATATAAGATTTGAATTTAGATAATAATAAATTTATCATTTAATAATGAATTATTATAAAAATAGTACTGCAATACTTAAAAATAGAATGAATCATATAAACAACTACTTTAATTAAAAAAAGATTTTTCATGAATCGATACCTAACTTATTTTTCCTTTTTTTCATGTTTTGGTTTAGGCATTTCATCATTTGAATCAAAATTAGCAATTTCATTAAGTCCAAGGAATGATATTATTTTATTGTAGAATGCTAATACCATAATAAGTATTCCAAGTAATATAAGTCCCATTGCAAAGGATTCATGTTCTCCATTTATTACATGATCTGATACTGTAATAACTTCAGTAAATGATTGTATTACTCCTATCAAAAATATAATTACACCCAATACACATATTGCAGTTTGAAGTAGTGAATTTTTGTTAAATTTAAAATTACCAGATACTGATACTTTTTTCTTAATTCTATCTGTGTTAAATTGATTTAATAATGGAACTCCATTTTCATCAACTTTAACATCATCAATTATTTTAGTAGATTTATTTTTAGATAAAGATTTATTTGAATCGAATTTTTCATCTTCATTTTTATCTTTAACTTCAGATTTAACTTCTTTTACATCTTCAGATTTAGTATTATCTTTAACTTTAGGTTCTACTATTTCTGTACTTTCTTCATTATCATTATTAATATCAACTTTATCAATGACTTCCATTAGTTTAGATGCTTTATATGATGAATTTTCTTTAACAATAGCCCCTGATTTACTATCATATTCTGGAATAAATTCAGCACCTTGTTGATCTATTACATCTAAAGGATCTTTTTCTGTTTCAATAGTAGGTTCATCAATTTTATTTAATTCATCCAAGGGATCAATTTCAGCATGATTATCCTCATTTGAGTTTTTATCTTTATTTGACACTGTCATCACAAATTAAATAATTAGGATATATTTCCTTATTTTATTAAAAGTTAATAATATAATTCCCAGTTCATGTAACAAAAACAATATAACAACATGAACATATGTTTTAATTCTTAATTATTAATTTAAATCTTAATATAATAAATAACTTACTATTAAGTAAAATAATACAAAAATAAAATATAGTAATATTTTTCTTTAAAAAAAGATAATATTAAAGATTATACTTAATCATATTCTCTCCAAGTATAATCACATTCAGTACATCTGAAAAATCTTGTTTCTGATTCATCAGCACTTCTTGTTTGTTGTAACCACCAAAATGCTAATTTATTACCACATTTTGGACAAATAACCTTTATTGTAGGTAATGTTTTTACATTTCCATCTGTAACAATCACTGTATCTTCTTTATCAACCTTTTCAGCAACTTCGTATTGTTTTTTTGATTCTTCAGTTACTCCTTTTTCATATCCACATGCATCACATGTAAATTTACCATCTTTTGGAAATAATACTTTTCCACATTCAGGACAAAATTCCATTTGTAATCTAAATCTCCTTATTTTTTTATGATTTATTAAGTTATATTTTATCTATTACAATTAATATTAAATTATGTATAATTACTTTTATTTATAAACTAGCATCATTAATTATAATTTCATGATCAAATGCTAAATCTACATCTTTTAAATCATCAATTTCAATAAATATTGCATCTTTTGCATCAGAATCAGAATGAAGTTTTCCTCCAATTATATGTGCAATATATGCTACTGTAACAGTATGTCCTCTCGGGTCACGATTTGGATCTGAATAGACCCCTACTAGTTTATCTAATGCTATATCCAATCCAGTTTCTTCTTTTGCTTCTCTCACTGCAGCATCTTCAACCTTCTCCCCATATTCCACAAATCCTCCAGGTAGAGCCCAGTGATTTTTAAATGGATTGTTTAATCTTTTTATGAGAACAATTTTATTATTATCTATAATTAAAGTATCTACTGTTAATGCAGGATTTCTATATTTTGACATGAAAAAATATATATTTAAAATAATTAATGTAGATTTCGAATATTAAATTTCATAAAAAAAAGAAGAACGTTATTAATTTATAAAATATCATTAATAATATTAAAGATATGATGATAACATCGATTAAAATATTCACAAAATCAATTATTTGATAATTAAAAATTTAATAGAAAATAAGTTAAAAATTTCAAAAATCCAAATAAAAAAAATAAAAAAGAATTAATTATTCTTCAAATCCCTTAATTAATGCATCTTTAAATGATAAAGCTTCTTCTTTAACTTCTTTTGCAGCGTTAGTCATTGATTTTCTTGGATTTGAACTACGAATTTCAAATTCTGGTTGTCCAATAAGAGGATGTGTAATATCATATGCAGCAGCATCAACCTCATCATAATCCATGAGTCTTTTTCTTAAAATATTACATATTGTATGACTTTCTCCAGTAATTTCCAATACTAATTTTTCAGGTTGTTCTTCAATAACTTTCATCTATATATTCTCCATATTTACTTGATAATTTACGTGAATCAATAGTTCCACATTCACATTCTAACACATGTTTTTTATTTAACTTCATGTATTTACGGCAATTAACACACATTGCCTTTATAACACCTAGATTATCCTGTAAAGTTGATAATTCAATATACTCTGGACCTAAAATAGAGTTTACCTCTGCTTCAACAATATCCCCTATCTTAAATAAATCATATACTGTTGAATTATACTCATCAGATACCTTTGATATATGAATATAACCCTTATAAGCTGCAACCAATTCACGATTAGAACCCACAATCTTCTTAATTGTAATTAGTACTTTATGTGCTTTAACATCAGTCACATACCCAATAACAGTATCTCCTACTTTTATCTGCTTTGGAGCATTTCTAGAAATTACAGATATTGTTTTTTCAACATCATCAACAGATACTCTACCATAAATACTTGATTTAACATATCCCTCATCAATATATGTCCAATCAGAGGGAGTATATTCCTCATAAGTACATAGAATTTCTCCAGGTAATACTATTTCATTTTCTTCATGATTCATTTAAATTACTACCTATAATAACATGAACTAATGTTTTATCAATAGAATTCAATAAATTTATATTATATTAATATCTTTTTTTAATTAATAATAAAATTATCCATAACTCATGTTTGTTCATCATGGATTATAATCTCATCCATTTGATAATCATCCCAATCCCTAATACCTAACACAATTTCCAATTCACCTGGTGTTAAAACAGGCTTCTTATACATTGCACTATCATCAATAGCAATTCTTGGACATGCAGTCATTACAAATGCATCCAAATCAAATGGTAATAACCTATCTGGAGAAATATAATCCATATTTAGTAATTTAGCCTTGAATCCATGCTTTTTAATTAAATTTTGTAATGATATGGCTAAATCAAAACGTAATTGACCTTTTTTTGAAGAAATTATAATTCCATATGATTTTGCCTCTTTAGCTTTAGTTATTCTTGCAAATCTTACACGAAGAATCTTATCATAAAATGCTTCAATATCCCTTGACTTACCAGTAAATGGATCAGCCAATAGAACAGGTTTTTTTGTAAATAATTTAACTCCAAGAGCATGAAAATCTCCACTTCCCACATAGATTATAACATCAACATCTAAATTCTTTATAGACGTAAAATTACAACCTAACACCTGTGCTTGAGAGGTTCCCATACCATTATCAAGTTTTACAATATAACCTTCATCTTCTATCAATGAAATCATTTCATCTAATTTATGAATATGTTGTGTTGTTGTTACAAGACCAATTGTTTTAACATCATCATCTAAACTAGATAATGCATCTTTAATTGGAACTTCAACATCAGCACTAGAATATGCTTCTATAAACAAAGTAGGACATTCTGTTTTAATAGGCAATGGAGTATGTGCAAAATGCACAACTAAATCAATATGATGATTTACTTTATTATCTGCTAAATCACATGCCCCAAAACATGGATCTGCATCTATTATAATGTTAACATCATCTACAACTTCACTAATTCTATCTGCAACATCCATTGCATCAACTTTAAGTCCTTCTGGAAATTGTAAAATAACATTAGAAGCACCTATTTCTTCGATTTTATCTCGAATAACATCTATTTTATAGTCATAATCTATTGTTGCCATTATCATACACCAAATTAATCTTCAACAATTGTAACTTTTCCATCAACCATTTTAATTCTAACTAGTGTATCTATAGTATATCCTGTTTCTTTTTCTACAATTTCCCTACCTTGATCTTTTTCTATTGGTAAAATAATATTAACCAGATTTGCTCCAATTCTATCAAATGCTTTTATTACACTAAGAAGAGTTCCACCAGTACTTACAACATCATCTATAAGTAATATATTATCATTTTCATAAATTCCATTGATATATAATTCATTTTCACTATAACCTGTTTGTTGATGTACTTGACATTCACCTTCAAGACCATATGATCTTTTACGTACAACAACAAAAGGTATACCTGTTTTAATAGATAAAGCTGTAGCCAATGGAATTCCCATTGATTCTATACCTACAATTTTATCAATTAATTCAAGATTATAATTATCAATAATATAGTCAATAATATCATTTAATAAATCTGGTTCTACAAGAGGTACACCATCACTTATAGGATGTACAAAGTAGTAATAATCACCTTTTTTAACAACAGGACATTCTAATAACGATTTTTTTAACTCATCTAACATGCAAAAACCCCATATCAATTAATAAAAAGTATAATTCCCATTAAGTATTCAATGTTTATAATGAATCCAATTAAGATAACTTTTCTATTAAATATATATAAGTTGTTCTAAATTATTATTTTTTAAGGAAGATATTCCATATTAGAAAAATAGGAAAATATTTAGATAATTTTATTAAATTCATAATATCAATATAAAAGTAGATAAAAATAGTATTTAATTATAATCTATTACCAAGGAGGTCAAAAATGCTAGAAGGATTAAGTGAGAGTCTAACACAAACAATGAAAAAATTAGCGGGAATGTCTATAATCGATAAAAAAACATTGAAAGATGTTACAAAGGATATACAAAGAGCACTCATACAATCAGATGTAAATGTTAAAGTAGTATTTGGTCTTACAAAAAAAATAGAAAAACGAGCACTTGAAGAAGAATTACCAAAAGGACTAAGTCCTAAAGAACATGTAATGCGTATTGTATACCAAGAGCTAGTAAATTTAATTGGTGAAAAACCTGAAGAACTAAAAATTAACAGGAAACCATACAAAATAATGATGTTAGGTCTACAAGGTAGTGGTAAAACAACTACAACAGCAAAATTAGTGAAACATCTGAAGAAAAAAGGACATACATCAGCAATAGTATGTACAGATACTTGGAGACCTGCAGCATATGAACAGTTAAGACAACTAACAGAACCATTAGATGTACCAGTATTTGGAGATCCTGAAAATAAGGATGCAATTGATCTTGCCAAGAAAGGACTTGAAAAATGTGGTTCTAAATACGATGTAATATTAGTTGATACAGCAGGAAGACATAAAGAAGAAAAAGACCTACTTGACGAAATGGCTGAATTAAGCCAAATAGTTCAACCTGATGAAGTAATACTTGTTATAGATGGAACAATAGGACAACAAGCACGTAGCCAAGCAGAAACATTCAAGAAAACAACAGATATTGGTTCAATTATAGTAAGTAAACTTGATGGATCTGCAAAAGGTGGAGGTGCATTATCTGCTGTAGCTGAAATAAGAGCACCAATAAAATTTATAGGTACAGGAGAACGTGTGGATGACTTTGAAGCATTTGATCCTGAAAGATTTATTTCACGATTACTTGGAATGGGCGACCTTGACACATTAATAGAAAAAGCTGCAGAAGTAACTTCAGAGAAATCTGATAAAGAAATGATAGATTCCATCATAAGTGGTAAATTTACATTAAAAGATATGGAAAATCAGTTAGAAATGATGAATAAAATGGGACCTATCCAACAAATAATGAAATTAATACCAGGTCTTGGTAATCAACTACCAGCCAATGCATCAAAAGTAACAGAAGAGAAACTAGGAATGTATAAAATACTAATGAATTCAATGACAACATATGAATTGGAAAATCCTGAAGTAATTAAAAAATCAAGAATAAATCGTATAAGTAGAGGAGCAGGACTTACAAATGATGATGTTAAAGACCTACTTAAATACTATAATGTAACTAAGAAAGCCTTAAAAGGTATGGGTAAACGTAACATGAGTGGACCTATGGGTAAACTTATGCGACATATGCAAAGATAACCCCCATTCACCTTTTATTTACCACACTTTTTTTCATAATCATCAATAATTTTATCAACACGTTTCTTAAATGTATGCTCTTTTACAAGACTTGGATTAATAGGACCTATCTTTAAAGCTTCTTCTATCTTATTATTAATGTCTTTTTCACCATCATACAATACAACAGCATTTTCTGGGAAAATATCCCTAATACCATATATATTATCTGACAAAACAACAGTTCCACAAGCTACAGCATCAAATATTCTGTTGGATATAAATCCCTTTTCACGCATATCCTTCCAATGATCATTTAATACAACTTTTGTAGATGAATATGCTTTATATAACTGTTTATTTGGAATATGTTCCGCTATAATGTATTTATCATCAACAATTCCATTCCAACCATCACCATACACATTCAGGTCATATTCTGTTGGTAATAAATCATGAAGTACTTTTCTATATACATTTCTTGAATTACCTACAAACAATAATTGAGTATCATATTCTGGTGTATATTGTCTATGAAATAGTGTTGTGTCAGTACATTGTAATAATTCTTCAACATCTGTTTTAAGAACATTCTTAAGTGCATTTGTCCAGTATTTTGATGCAACATAAACCTGATTATATGAATCATACTCACCAACACTTACCAAATCAGGATGAGATATGTTCCACATGATATTATAATGTATTATTTTAGGAACATATTCATATAATCCCCTAAGTAGAATTACAACATCATACAATCCATCACTAACTGAATCCCAGTTAATTTTTTTCTGTAATTTACAATAATATCCTTTTTTATTAAATTCATGTTGTAAGTGGATGGCAAAATGGTAATCACCCCATATTCTTTTATCATATTCCTCAGTTACTGGTATTTTTATTAGAATCTTTGTGGATTTAACATAATCTAAAAGAATTTCAACAAGTTTATTAGCACGTATATCATATGTATGATGTTTTAATACCATTGATTGAAGTTGTTCTACTTTTGCTTTTCTTCTATCTGGATTTGATATATAAAAGTCCAATAATTCCTCAAGTGATTCCTTTGAATCATATATTGGCAATTTATCTCCAAAAAATTCCCGTATACCCTCTTTTCCATTACTTATTACAAGTACACCTACAGCTAAAGCATCAAATACTCTTGTATTAATAGATGATGATGTGTCTGTAAAGTCTGTTGCATCATCAAGTACTATTTTTGTAGATGCATATACCTTTGGCATGTTCATATAGGATATTCTCTTCTTATAGAATGATTTAAGTTTGGTTTTATCCCACCAGTTACCATATAAATTAAAGTCATATGGAATATCCTCTGGAACAAGAGAATTTACTAGATCTCTTTCTCTATCATCCCAATAATTACCAGCAAAACAATAATCACATTCATATTTTTTTACACTTTCCACTTTTGAATTATACATAGATGTGTCTGTTGCCTTTGGAAATAGTATTGGTTTATATCCAGTATTTTTTTCAATATATTTAATTCCTTCAGTATTTGAGACAAGAACAATATCATATGATTCAAAATAGGATTTATTAACCCACCATTCAAACCAATTAATTACCCATGCAATTTTTATTAGAAGAGAATTTTTTGTCTTAATTTTATCAATATCATACCTATTTAAGAATGATATTAAAACATCAATATCTTCATTTATATTATAAATATCATCAATTTTTTCAGATAGAAATTCAGTTTCATATCCCATATTATTAAGACTTCTAGCCAAACCCATACCAATAAAATAATCAGCTATATTTGCATGTTTACCCTTTTCTGATACTACAAATGCAATTTTTAATGGTTTATCCGTGAATATATTATTTTTATTGATTTTATCTATGAATAATTCTTTTTTTAGAAAGGTATTCCATTTTTTTACGAAAAATGTTCTATTTTTTTCCTCTCTTTTATCTAATAAATCCTGTATAGGTGATTTTTCAGATTCATCCACAGAATAGAACAGTATTGAATCTGTATTACAGTAATTTACATAGCCCTTCTCATATAATTTTAGACATAAATCCTCTATTTCAAAACCATTATCATATTCTAAACTAAAACCACCTACTTCATTAAATTTAGATTTCTCAACAAGTAACATATGTGATAATGCCGGTACTGGTTTAGTACTTGTTTTACTAGGAACATATGGTTTTTTATCATTAATATCATAAGGCACTATTTGAGTATTAATTTCCTTAAAACTCGTACCATCGTTTTTAATATATAGTTGATTGTTTGATACTTCCTTAGAATATACTATTCTTGAACCTACAGCCCCTACATCATCATGAGAGGTTGCTGTATCTAATAGATGATTAAGCCATCCATCCACCACATTTACTGAACTATTTAAAAATAGAACATAATCTCCAAATACATATTTCATAATTTGTGAATAAATGTTTGAAAAGTTCTGATTTTTTTGATTATATATTTTTAATGGTATATTTCTAGATATTGACTTTAAAGATTCCATTAAAGTGCTTTCTATTCCATTATTAATGAGAATCAATTCATAATTGGGATAGTCTGTATGTTTTATAATTGAGTTAAATAATTGTTTTAAATGGGAAGTATTATTATTGAAAATAAAAATAGATATTTTTGGAGCATTATCATCATATTTTTTGTATGGTTTTACTTCTATATCCTTTATTACTTTATTAGGTTCATGAATGTGAGTAAATTCCCTAATTTTCTTAAATAATTTATCTAATGATTTAATATGAGTTATTTTTTGAGCATTTATTACCTGATTTTTATTCTGTGTATGCTGATTTGATAAGGAATTTTTATATAGATAGCATTTGCTAAAGAATCTACTCTCATGTAGAAGTTCCTTAATATTCCCTGTTAAATCACTGATTTTATTCTCTTTAAATAACATCTGCATAACCATTAACTTTTTAATAATAATTTATTTAATTAGATATATAAGAATTTAATAATAATATAGTATAATATAACATAGAATTATAGGAGTATTAAATGACAGAAAAAGAATATAATACAAGACAAACACAAAACTATGCTTTATGTCCTAAATGTCTATCTAGAATATATAGAAATCCAAAAGATAGAGACAATTCAATAATACCATTGATTAATAATACTCAAAAATGTAGTATTTGTAACAATCTACTTTTAAATGAAGATAAAATATTTAAACTTATTCTAAAAAAAATAAAGATGTTAAAAATTGAATTTGACACTTTTTTAATAGCAACACAAATAAATAATCAGACAATTACTAAAAATCAAAAAGAAATTTACAAAATAACAAATTATCATGGAAATAATGACATAAAGCACCAAATAAGACGGGATATAAGTCGTTTAATTGAAGAAAAATTAGGTAAAACCTATGATTATAAAAATCCTGAAGTTGTGATAATGGTAAAAATAAGAAAAAAACCATATAAACACAATCCATACCCAGAAATAAGTAATGTTAATATTTTTATTGATTCTAACCCAATATTTATTGAAGGTAAATATCGTAAGTTAGTACGTGGAATTCCACAAACAAAATGGCCATGTACACATTGTAAAGGAAAAGGATGTGAAGCTTGTGATTATACAGGACAACAATATAAAGATACTGTTGAAGACCTAATATCAAGAGAGATACTTCCAATGACAAATGGAAACACGACAAAATTCCATGGATCTGGAAGAGAAGATATTGATGTTAGAATGTTAGGTGAAGGTAGACCTTTTGTAATTGAAGTAAAACATCCCTTTAAAAGAAAAATCGATTTAAAATTTCTTAGAGTTCTTGTAAATAGTCATAGTGATGGAAAAATAGAAATAAATGACTTAAAATACGTTACTAAAGAAAGAAAAGCAAGTATAAAAAATAGTTCTGTTGAAAGTTACAAAATATACTCTGCAATAGCTGAATTTGAAAATGGAGTTACAAGTAAGGATATCTATAACATTGAAAAATTAAAAACCATAGATCAAAGAACTCCAATACGCGTAGAACATAGACGTGCTGATTTAATAAGAACAAGAGAAATTAAAAATATTGAAGTTGAACGGATAAATAGTAAAAAATTACATCTTATAATTAAATGTCAAGGTGGATTATATATCAAAGAACTTATATCTGGAGATAATAATCGTACAAAACCAAGTGTATCAAGTATAACCAATAATCAAGCAGAATGTACACAATTAGATGTTTTAAAAGTACACATCCCAGAATAATAAAGATATAATTCAATTTCTATATAAACAATAGTTATACTTATAAACTATAAAATAAATAAATATTACACAATATTAAAACATAGAATATTATTCTAATTTATATTAATGAAATTCTATAAAAAAACCTATAATCTTATAGAATCATTGCTAAGAAAAAATATTTTAAGAATTATATAAAAGAACTATGTTTATAATGTAAAAAATAATTTCTTTCTAGCTCTGAAGAAATCATAGATAATAACTCATTAACGGATAATTAGAATTTAAGTATTTACTTAACATAATTAGTTATACTAATATAGCTAAAGTCAAACCTAAGACTTATAATTAAACCTATAAAAGTGATTAAATTTAAATCACAAAAAATAAATTAAATTCTAAACATAATTGAGATGATATAGATGAGAAAATCAAAAGGATTTAAAAGTCGATCAAGATATAAACTTAAAAGAAGCATCAGACCTAAACGAGCTAATCCAATATCCAGAAAAATACAAGTATTTGAAGTAGGAAACAAAGTACATATAATAGTAGATTCAAGTATCCACAGAGGACAACCACATCCAAGATTCCATGGAAAAACTGGAGAAGTAGTTGGACAAAAAGGAAAAGCTTATCTTGTTGCTATTAAAGATGGAAACAAAGCAAAAGAATTAATTATAAGACCAGAACATCTTAAATTACAAGAGTGATTATGATGATTGGAAAAAAAGTCATTGATACAAAACCTATTACAATATCTGAAGCAAAAGAAATTCTAATGAAAAAAGTAGAAGAAAAAGTGGATGAAAATAACGAAATCGATGGCCACCAATTTACATATGAACAGAATCTCACTATTGACTATGTCAATAAATTTGCACTATTAGATGCTGATGATGCTAAAGAATTAAGAACTAAATTAGAAGAGTATCTTACACCTGTGCAAGCTGTAAAAGTAGTGGACTTAATGCCTGAAGATCTTGATGATCTTAGATTAATCTTTGCAAAAGAAAGAGGAACTTTCGAAACAGATGCATTAAAAAACATTTTAGATTTATTGGATCAATATCGATAAACCTTCCCCTACTTTATTCTTTCAATAACCACCAAACAAATAAACTTATTTTAATTAATTACTAGTTAATCTAAAAACCATTAATAGGACAATAAAACTATGTCAAATACAAAAGAGATACTAGAAAAATATAATATTAAACTAGATACAAATAAGAGTCAAAACTATCTAATTGATGATAATAAACTTAACATAATTCTAGAAAATGCAGATATTCAAGATAATGAAACAATTCTTGAAATTGGTGCTGGAATTGGAACACTAACACTTCCTATGGCTAAAAAAGCTAAAAAAGTAATAGCCATAGAAAAGGATCCTGTTATAGTTGACATACTAAAACAACAAATCATAAAAGAAAAACTAACAAACATAGAAATAATCAAAGATGATGCTCTAAAAGTAGACTTTCCAAAGTTTGACAAAGTAGTTTCAAATCTACCATACCAGATATCTTCACCAGTGACATTCAAATTACTAGAATATCCCTTTAAAAAAGCTATTTTAATGTATCAACTAGAATTTGCAAAAAGAATGCAGGCAAAACCAGATACGCATGAATATTCTAGATTATCAGTTGCCCTATCCTATAGAGCAGATACAAAAATTATAGATACTTTACCTCCTGAAGCATTCATACCAAAACCTAAAATTAAAAGTGCAGTAATAGAATTAATACCTAAAAATAACAAACCAATTGATAAACTATTAGATAATACAATACGAGCCTTATTCCAACATAGAAATAAAAAAGCAAAAAAAGCATTAATTCAATCAGCACATGAATTAGGTGTTGATAAAAAGGTATTAAAACAAAAATTAAGTAATGTTACTAATGACTTATTTGAAGAAAAAGTATTTAAACTAACTCCAACTCAAATAAAAGAAATATCATTAATATTAGAGGGAAATCTATGAAATATGAAAATATTAAGTATAATGAATGTGATGAAGTATATCCTCCAGCAGAGGACACTTTTTTATTAATTGATAATCTTATTGTTAAAAATAACGATTCTGTTCTAGAAGTAGGTTGTGGATGTGGAATTGTTAGTATTGCTGCATCATTAAATGCAGAAAAAGTAACATCTATTGATATTAATCCACATGCTATTAAATGTACAAAAGAAAATATTAAATTAAACAATAGAAAGAACATTGAAGTAATAGAAAGCAATTTATTTGAAAAAATAGATGATAAATACGATTTAATACTATTTAACACACCATATCTTCCAGTGACAGAAGAAGAACATGATGTTGATGATGATTATAGTAAAGCATGGGATGGTGGTGTAGATGGAAGAAAAGTTATTGATGCTTTTTTAGAAGAAGCACCAAAATATTTAAAGGAAGATGGAACAATTCAATTAGTACAATCATCCCTTAGTGATAATGAAAAAACATTAAATTATCTAAATAACAATGGATTTAATGCTAAAATCACAGAAAAATATCATCAATTTTTTGAAGATATTACATTAATCAGTGCTAAAAGAATTCTATAAATCAAGAACTCTACCATTATTTAGTGATAAATTAGAATCTTCCACTTCTTCTTTATTTTTAAGAGAATTTATATATGTTTTAATTCTGTCTATTACTTCAAGTATTTCATCCATTTTAGAGTATGTTCTTTGAAGTTTTTCTTCAATATCCCCACATACATCATCATACTGTTTTAAATAGTATAATTTTTCTGTAGTAAACTCATTTAATAAAATTTCCTTAGTTGATGTTAATTCTTTTTCTGTATCAAGAACATTATTCAAAAATGTATCTTGTAATTGTGGATTACAATCTAATTCATGTTTACTTTCCTCAAAATCATCAATATCCTCTTCAAGTAAACCATTATAGAAGTTATCTATAATTTCATGATATTCCCTTACTTCAAATTCAGCATTGGTATTTTTATAATCATCAGACTTTACTAATGATTCATATTGAGTTGTAATAACCATCTGTTCTCTAGCCATGAGTAATGCATCGTTTAATTTTGTCTCCATATCACCAAAAATATCATCCATTGATTTTAAAGCTTGTACTTGAATAGGATCATTTACAATATCGTATAATGAATCTGTGAAATTAACTAAAGCTTTTTTTTGAGTACTAATATCATTTAATATCTTTTGTTTTTCCGATTTTGATAGCATGAAAATTCTAGAGGGATGATTTAAGTAAAATTCTATTTCTTCCTTTGTAGTTTGAGCATCCTCCATTGTTGTGTTAATTGAATCATTCATAGCATATAGTGATTCATAGAGATTTTTTATATAAATCTTGTTGTTTATAACAACAAGTTCATTATTACAGTTTGAACAAATACCACCTTCATCCATATTTAGATTATTTCCACAGAAAGGACAATTATAAAACAATAATATCACCACGTACTAATTTAATCTACCAATAATTATTTCTCGTATCATTTCACCATTAAATAGAACATTATGTTGTCTACCTTCAATATTTATTGTAATAGAATTATTATCTACGCCAATAAAGTATTCAGGTTTTTGTTTATTTGATCTTTGAATTTTAATTCCATCAAGATAATCTTCAATTGAAACTATCTTATTTATATCTATATTAGTTGTTCTATTAGAACCTAAAAACATGATTCTTTTATTTGTAATTAAGAGTTTTCCATTATCAATATTTCTTATCTCATCATGTGATTCACTTCTACCTCTTGTACCACCAGTATGGAGAGTAATTCCCTTTGCAATTCTAATTGATGTTCCACCATATCCTCCCCTACTAACCCTTACAGCACGAGGCTCTTGCAAAGTTATATTTTCCAATTCAAGTATTGGATGTTCATTTTTCTTTAATAATAAGTCTACTGAATTAATTTGTGGTAACATGGGATTATCAGTACTTAAAGTATCCATAAATACTTGAATATCACTATCACGTATTCTTGCTAATTCTTCTCTTTGTGCTTGTTCTATTTCTCCATTTGACAGTCCACCTTCTGTAATCCTATCCCACTCTTCCATTGTTAACGGTTGATTATAATAATTCCATAAAGGAGTATTGGTAATAGCTGTGTTAATAAATTTATATAGATTATTTTCTTGTTTAAATGATGTTTTACAAGTATTACACATCAATATTATAGAATCTGAGAATAATCCATCTTTTTCATAAATATTAAGCCTATTATGACATAATGGACAATCTATAGATGAAAAACCATTGTTTTTATATTCATATATCTCATTTATTTCACTATTTGATAAATTATCAGAGAATATATTTTGCCATTCACCTATTGTAAAACTCTTATATAAATACTTGTTTCTAGCTCTTGTACCTTCATGTGCATTTGTAAGGGTTAAATTAGTATTATCTTCACGAAATTCAAGACCACAATTTGGACAATTATGATAAGTTCCTCCAGATAAAGCCTGTTTTTGTGTAAGTATTCAGTTGACTACTACAATGTGGACAAATACTATTATCATCCACATGGGAATTATCTCCATTATAGTTAAAATTGTTGTTATTTTCATTATAATTGTTGTTATAATCTACATCATAATTTGGCTCAAAATTATCTTCATTTGAATATTGATTATTTTCTACTGGAAATTTATATCCACAATTTATACAATACTTTGAATTTTCAATACGTTCACTTCCACATTCTGGACAAAAATTATTCATAATAACACCTACATCATATTTTCAAAGAGTTTTCTAATTTCTTTATTATTACCCATACCATTTACAACAAAAGAACCATCTTTATTTAATCTAATTTCAATCTTATTTTCTATAGAATCTAAATTATTCTCTAAATAACTGTATTTATCTGTTAAAAAATGATATTTCTGATTTAATGATCCAATCCAAGGTTTTTTATACGTGATTTTATCTTGATTAAAAAAACCAGATATTAAAATATCAGTTTGTGATAATAACTTATTCCAATTGCTACAATTAATTTTTCTAATAATATCATAAGTATATCCTGTAAAAGTAACAATAGAAAGACCATTATCATGTAATATTACTGCTAATTCACCTAACGCCTTTGATTGTAGAAATGGTTCTCCACCAGAAAATGTAACACCTTCAATATCCTTATTTTTAAGTATATTCTTAGCTAACTTCTTAACATCATACAAAATACCCCCATCTAAATCCCATGTTTGGGGAGAATTACATCCAATACAATGTTTTAAACATCCTTGTACAAATATAGAAGTTCTATTTCCCGGTCCTTCCACCATAGTATTTTCAATAATAGTATTTACTCTTAAAAACATAAAATCACTATAACCTCCGAGATATTACTAGAAATCTAATGTTCTTCCACCTCTAGAATCACTAATTTCATCATCAGGAGTTGGAATTTCTGGTTTTGGATTATTAGAATCTGTTGATGTTTGTGTATACTCCATTCTATCTTCTTGTGCTGTTGCTGCTACTGCTCTTACATTAGCCCAATTACGTATACTTATTATTTGTTCTGCTTGTGTTACACTTAAAGGTACTGTATTTTTAACAGCATTTTCAAAGTCATTTAATGTTATGCTACGATCTTCAGAAAATGCATCATATAATCCCATGACAACAATTTGTTCCAATTCAGATCCACCAAATCCTTCAGTAATATTAGAAAGATGTTTTAATGTTTCATCATTAATTTCAAAATCTCCCCTTACTTCAGGATAAGTTAATCTAGACTCTAAATGTACTTTAAATATCTGTTTTCTTTCATTAAATGTTGGTAAATCAATAAAAAATATTTCATCAAATCTACCTTTACGCATCATTTCTGAAGGTAGGCTATCTATATTGTTTGCTGTTGCTACAACAAAAACTGGTTTTGTTTTTTCCTGCATCCAACTAAGAAATGTTCCAAATATACGACTTGTTGTACCACTATCTCCACTACCACCAAGTCCACTAAAACCCTTTTCTATTTCATCAATCCAGAGAACACATGGTGAGATTGCTTCAGCCATTTTTATTGCTTCACGCATATTTGATTCACTATTTCCAACATACATGTTAAATACTTTTGAAACATCAAATCTAAGTAGAGGTAAGTGCCACATTGAACTTATAGATTTAGCTATTAAACTCTTTCCACAACCAGGAACACCTGTTAATAACACCCCTTTGGGTGAAGGAAGTCCATATTTTTTTGCTGAATCTAACCATGATTTATCACGTTTTGATAACCATTTCTTTAGATTTTCTAGTCCACCAACATCTTCTATTTTTACTTTTGAATCTATGTATTCTAGAATATCACTTTTTTTAATAACTTGACTTTTTTCCTTTAAAACAATATCCACATCCTCAGAATTTAAACATCCGTCATTAACCATAGCTCTTGCAAATGCGTTTTCAGCTTCTTGTAATGTTAAACCTACAGCTGCTTTAACTAATTCTTCTTTTTCTTTTGGATTTAGATTTACTTTTAAATTTCCACCACTATTATCCCTTATTATTCCATCAAGAACAGATGCTATCTCATCTGATGTTGGCAAATCAAAATCTAAAACTGTAATATCCTTTTTTAAATCATCAGGTAATGTGAATGTTGGTGACACAAAGATAACATTTCTAAAATTTCTTGCTTGTTTTAAGTTAGGAATAAGATCTTTAAGAAATCTTACAACAGTATCATCAAAGTTACCTGAAGTATTTTTACAGAAAACATGGAAATCCAAGAATATAAATAAAGCATCTTCTTCACATTTTCTAACAAAATTCAATGCTTGTATTTTCTCATAAGTATCCTCCTGTATCATCCCATTTGAGTCTTTAAATCCCTCAGAGGATTTCCATACATATACCTTTCTTACACTATTAATTAAATCTGGTGTAGATACAATTCTTGTTAATTCCTTTATTAATCTAGTTTCCTCATAAGTTGTTATGTGAATATATGGAAATCGAGCCCTTAATAAATCACATGTTTCTTTCTCAAAATTATTCATTTTCTTGCCCTTTTTTAGTTAGTATGAGAAGTAATAATATTAATCAATGTTTAAAGTTAATATTATAGAATTGTTGTTATCAACTACTTCTGATTCTACCACATATTTTTCTTTTTTGATTTTATCCATAACTTTATTATATGTTATTTCTTGAATAGCTTCCTTATATTCATCAGTTAAGTTTTGAACATAACTCTTAGCTTCTTTTCTATTAAAATCTCCTACAAACATTATGTCATATGTTCCTTCAGTTGTTTTGTTAAGTAATATTTTACCATTACCTTTAAATTTCATTAAATCCTCTTGAGAAGCAAATCCTAAAAAACTACTTCTCATTATAGATTCTATTACATAAGAATTAGTCATAATAGTAGAAATTTTAAATTTAGGAAGTTCTTTTTTCTTTTCTTCTATTTTTTCTGAAGAATCAATTTTTAATATAGGAGCTCCTGTAATTTTTGTATATTCCGCACATATTGCATTGACAAAATTAATTGTATCTTCTCTAGGGAAGTTTCCTGTAAAAAGAATTTCAACTTTCTGACCACCCTGTGTATAAAATAACATTTCCCCTTTATTTCTAAATTCCATTAGTTTTTGTTTATTTTTAAAACCAAAAAAATTATTGGGGTTATCAAACACTACATCCATTCCTGCTAAGTTATCAACATTTGTTTTAACTTTGAAACTAACACCATTTACCTTATCGCCTAATTCTGTTATATCAACAGCCGCATCAATTTTATCAAGATCACTACTTCCCAATGAACGTGGAACTGATTGTAGATGTAAACTCATAAAATCAGCTGAATTTAATAATTTTTATTTAAGAATTCTTTATTCTGAGTATTCATTTCTTTTTCATAGTATTCTGGAGTGTACTCTTTTTTAACTACTTTAGAATCAGTTAATTCCTCTATAATTTTTAAATAATCCTCACATTTTTGACCTTTAATTCCTTTTGTTTCAGCTTCAACTACGCCATCTTTACGAATCTTAATAATTAATTTTTTAGACATAATTCCACCATGTTATTAAATTCTTATTATTATATTTCTTTTTAAATTAATAAATTTATTCTATTACTTTTTGATAAAAGATAATCTAAAACTACTATGAGAATATTAGAATTATTTAAAATAGATAAGAAAGTAAAAAAACATTATATACTCTATTTATTAGATAAAAGTAATTTTTATTAATGAATAAGTATAAAAGTAGAATAAAAGAAATATATTTTAACTTATATCATTTTAGAAATTAATAAAAAGATATTGAAAGTTTTTAATTTAAAAGAAGGAGATTCAATTGTCAGACAATGATGCGTGTATTGGATGTGTAGCACTTATATTTTTAATCTCTATTGTTGGAGCTTTGTGGCCTGCAGGAAGTGTTATTTTATTTTTTATCATTGGTTTTTATATTTTATATCTATGTTTTAAACCTCCTGAAAATAAAGATGAACATACCTATAACAACACAGAAAACCAAAACAATAACAGAAACAATAACAGAAATAAAAACCAAAACAATAAACATAACCCAGCTGATGACTTCAATAATATAAATAATGAAAATATTAGACCAAATGAAGTTAATAGAAAGAACAAAAACATTAAAAAAATAGATATTAATACTGCAGGAATTGATGATATTAAAAAGTTACCTGGAATAACTATAATTTCTGCTAAAAAACTTATCCAATATCGTGAAAATGGAAATTATGTTAAATCAATGTATGATTTAGGAGAAAAACTAAATTTAAAAGATTATCAATTAGAGCAACTACGACCTTATGTGTTGATTTCTAAAAATAAAGAATACACAACAACCAACTACACCAGAAGGGTAGATTTATAATATGTAATAAATACATATACTTCTTTTTTTATTTAAGATAAAAATAAACAATATTTAAAAAAATAGAAAAAAATAAGAAGTTTCTATTACATGAAACTTGTTATTACCAATATAATTACAAGTATAGTTATTATAACTGTAATTATCCATGCTACTATATTATACCATTTAGAGTTTACATACTCCCCCATTATTCTTTTATCATTTATTATCATTAGCATCAATACCAATATAAATGGGAGAAGTATACCATTTAGTACCTGTGAAAAGAGTAATATTTGCATTAAAGGTATATTTGGTATTAATATAATTATTGCACATACAAATATCATACCAGCATATAATCCATGGAACATTGGTGCTTCTTTAAAGCTTTTTGAAATTCCTGTTTCAAATCCTAAACTTTCACATACATAGTATGCTGTGGATAATGGAAGAATAATTGCACTAAATAATGATGCATTGAGAAATCCTAATCCAAATAATATTCCAGCATATTCACCTGCAACAGGAATTAATGCAGTTGCTATATCTTTTACATCACTAACAGGTGTTCCTACAACATGTATTGTTGCTGCACATGCTATTAATATAAATAATGCTACTACTCCAGTAAATATTGGTCCAAGTATTGATTCTGCCCTTGAATACTTAAGTTCATCCTTACTTACTCCTTTTTCTACAACTGATGATTGTAGATAGAATTGCATCCATGGAGCTATTGTTGTACCAATAAGTCCTACAACCATTGTAATATATGGCGTATCTAGCTGTACCTTTGGTACTACGGAACTTGCTACTAGTGACCAGTCGGGATGTGCCATTAATCCTGCTACTATATATGAAATATATACTAATGAGAATATTATGAATATTTTTTCAACATTTTTATAATTTCCCTTTATTACAAGTAACCATATTATTATTGCAGCCAATATTACCGATATATATGATGGTATACCAAATATTTCTGAGGATACCACTATACCTGAGAATTCTGCTAGTGTATTTCCCATATTTGCTATTAACAATCCTATCATTATAAATATGGTTATTTTTACCCCTACTTTTTCACGTATTAAACTTGCAAGTCCCTTACCTGAAATTATTCCCATTCTAACACCCATTTCCTGGGCTACTATTAATGAGAATATCATTGGTATAAATGTCCAGATGAGATTATATCCATACTGTGCTCCTGCTAAACTGTATGTTAATATTCCTCCACTATCATTATCTACCATTGCTGTTATTAATCCCGGTCCTAATACTGATATAAATATAAATATAGAAGCAAGAGTTGGATAATTTTTTAATTTATGTTTTACAAAGTCTGAAAATGTCATTATATCTTACCTCATATTTTATCTAAACATTTTTGGAATTCTCTTTTTCCATGCTGTAGGTAGTATAATATCTATTGCATCATCTACTGTAATTATTCCTTTCATCTTATTGGATTCATCAACAACTGGAAGTGCTATTAAGTTATATTTAGCAACTATTTTAGCTACTTCATCCTCTTCTTCATGTACATCAACAGATATGAATTCATGTTTCATATAATCATATATTGGAGTATTATCATCATTTAAAAGTAATTCTCTTATTGTTAAAATTCCCTTTAATGTTTCATCATCAGATAATACATAGATATAGTATAAAGTTTCCACATCATCTGCTATTCTTCTCAATTCATCCATTACTTCTTTTGTAGTTATATTTCCTTTTACTGATGCATATTCAGTTGTCATTATACCTCCAGCAGTATTTTCTGGATATCTTAGTAATTCCCTTAATTCTCTTGATTCTTCAGGATCCATTAATTGAAGAATTTCTTCTTTTTTCTCATCAGATATTGATGCTAATAGGTCTGCTGCATCATCTGGTGACATTTCATCAATTAAATCTGCTGCTTCGCGTTTTTCCATTTCTGTAAGAATTGTCTTCTGTTTTTCGGGAGATATTTCTTCAAATGCATCTGCAGCTGATTCATCATCTAATGAATTTAAAATACTCATTGAATCTGATATTCCTAAGTTATCCACAATATCTGCTATGTCTGCTGGATGTAATCTTGTTAATTTTTTCTTGGAAACTTTAAGTTTTAAATTTGTAAAATCCAATGAATCTATATCATTCCATGAAATTATATTATCTTCTTTATAGAATTTTTTTGAGATATTTCCAAGCCCCAATCTTCTAAATAGACCATTTATTCCAATATCTACACCTATTATATAGTAGTTTCCCCTCTTACATGATATTTCCACATCATTTACTCGTCTTATTTTACTTCCTTCCATGTCCACTACTTGTCTATCAAGTATATCTCTTGATAATTTAATTGTTGAATCTTGTTTTGGATATTGTTTTATGTCTTCTAATGGTTTATTTAATTTTATTTTTGTCTTAGTGATTTTTTCTATGTTCGATGAGGGTATAAAATAATTTTCTCCATTAGCTCTTATTTTTATTGCTTCTATGAGAGGATATGTTCTGTCAGAAGATATAATTATATCTTTAACTTTCCCATAATCCTCATTATTAAGGTCAAAAACTTTTTTATTTAATAATTCTGTAAGATACATTGTTCTACCCTCATTTTACTATGTTACGATATTTATCCATCCAAATCTACTTTTAGAGGTTCTTCTTTTAATTTTTCCATTACTATTAATTCTCGTAATTCTTCTATTCCATCTATTGTTCTAATTTCTGAATTAACTATATCATTTAATTCTTCTAGTGTATGTGCCCATACTTTTATTAAAATATCATATTCTCCAGAAATACTGTATACTTGTGATACTTTGTCTAGTTTTGGTAATTCTATTTCTACATTTTCATGTTTTTCTGTTTCTGTTTGAATAATTATCATTGCAATAACTTTTATTCCTATGGCTTCTGGATTGATTATTGTCGTGTATTGTTCTATTATATTGTTATTTTCTAATTTTTTAATTCTATTTGATACTGTTGAGTCAGGTATTCCTGTTTTTGAAGATATTTTTGATATGGGCATTCTCGAATTAGATATTAGTTCTGTTAAAATCTTTTTATCATTTTCATCCATTGAAAATCATCCACTTTTTTTATGGTATCTTTTTATCTAGATTATATTTTTCTAAATAAAACTATATATAATTTGGTGTATTTCCCAATTATTATAATAAATATGGGGAAATTCCTCATTTAATTAAAAAAAATTGTTGAAAACCTCAAAATTTATAAAATATTTAAGAATAAAAGAACATGATTAAATATGATGATTTACAAGTAAAGATAATATTAAAAAAAATAGTTAAAAAAGAATATAAAGAAGATTTATTGATGTTTATTTGTTAATAAAAGAAATAGTTTCCTATAAAATCTTACAATACAACCAACAACAACACCTGCAAATATAGTTCCAAGACCCACTCCCTTAAATGTACCAAAGAAAATTAATGACATGATAACTCCTAAAATCACGTTTGTTGTGTCAAAATATGTTTTAAGTTTTCCAAAATCAGTATGTGTAACTGAATGAATAGCTAATGATACTCCTTCTCCTGGAAGAACTATTGCATGAGAATTAACTTCAAAAAAAACTCCTAATGCTATTATAATACAGCTTATAAAACAAATAAACCATTGCATCACATAAGATGTTGGTATTATATTTATTGTTAAATATAATGAGAAATCTATAAAATAGCCAAAAATAAAATTCACAATTATTTGTAATAATTGAATTTTTGGAAATTTTGATCTAAGAATCAATATTTGAATTATAATAAGTAATGTATTAAAAAGAATAGTGATTGTTCCCAGTGATAATGGAAATTTAAAACTTAACACATAAGGTATACATGAAATTGGAGTAGTACCAAGATTAGATCTTACTGATAATGCTACACCAAATGACATTATAAATAAACCTATTATTAAAATTGAATAATTATTTAGTACTTGTTTATAATCTATTTTATACAAATCTAGTTTTATATAATCATTTATAGTTTTCATAATCTCTTATACTAGTATATCTCTTTTTTAATATTTAAAAGAAAGTTTAATGTGGAAATATGATATTTCCACTAGATTATTAATTAGAAATACTTAATTTTAATATGTATATTTCAGGATCATATATAGAATCTAAGTATTTTTCCAGATTATTTTCATCATAAACTAAATATGATGTTGTATTTGTATTTATATGAATGTATATTGTATCACTTTCTGAATTAAGTAAAGATTCAACCTCTTGATTTATATTCTTTTTATTAGATACTGTGTTATTTACTTGTTGATTGTATGTATTTGATAATATGTAATTAGTTTCATTATTTGAGACCATATAAAATATTCCATTATACATTGATGTTCTATTAATTGAAAAAGGTTTACATTGCCAAATACTACTTGAATTATTATGATTATATGGACAATAATTCATATACTTATGACTTTTAATAGTGTAAATATCATAGCCATAATCAATTATTATAGGAACTTCCTTCGAATAAATATTATTTCTATTCTCTAAGCTATATTCACCCGCAATATATTCTTGATTTTTAGGATTATTTTTAGGATATACTATTAATGAATAAGACAAACCTTTTGGAAAAAAATCATCGATTAAATCAGTATTATTTTTAAGTTTAGATAACTTATTATAACTTATTTGATAAGATAAACTATTTTTTCTAAGACCAATTGTTTTTATATCTTTATCTGAAAGATTATCCCAATTACTTGGAGTTCCCTCACTCATAATAAGAGTATCCATTGTATCCTCAAGAATTTGATTTGTCATTCTATTATCCAATATCATTACTTGATTATTATTAATTGTATTAAATATGTAAAGTATCATAGAAATACAAATTACTATAATTATAATATACAATATTAATTCTGTTATTATTAATTGTCCTTTTGAATTCATAACCCATACTTATTTTTATGACCATTATCCAAGTATAATATCGTATTATTATCTAATATATGTACTTGTCCCATATACTGTCCTTCTGTATCGTTTAATAAAACATGATCTATAGATACTGGTGCTTTTTCTACAATTCCTGTTGGTATTACAAATGTTTCAATACCATAATCTAGACAAGATGTTTTATTTTCTAATCTACAAAATATACATAAACCATCATGACTTTCATGATAATAATGATTATTAATACAATTAAGAATTGTTGTATTGTTATTTCCATGTTCTTCATAATTTGTATATGGACAAGGCTTTATAACACAACCAGATATTGCATTATCATATACTCCACTATTTTCTAATTGAGTTATTTGATTATAATAAACAATATCATTTGAAAGAGTAGTATCTGCTTTTAATATGGCAAATGGATCATATACTGGATATTCATCATCTACTAATTCAACATAAATCTTCTTACCTTGACTTATGTTACTATCTTCTCTAAATTTAGAATCAATTTTATATGATACTTCTAATTGAAATGGATTTGTCTTTGATGTTTTAATATCTGTAACATTACATGATATTATACAACCCATATTTTTTTCATAAAATACTTCTTTTTCTTTTAATTTGTAATTTATATCTGTTATAAGTTCTTCGGTAGCATTCACTAATGGTTTTCTATTTATAATTACAGATAATGTTAGATTATTCATTGATTTTCTTGTTAATAGAGGTATTTCCCTTTGAAAATCATTAGTTACAATGGTTAATTTATTATCCTGAATATTTTCTACTGTTTTATTAATATAGTGATTTTCTTGTTCAATTATTGTTATTAAAAGAAACATAATAGGTATTATCATGACCATAATGAGAATACCAGTTATATATCCCTTATTATCATTTAATAGTTTCATAATTATTATAAATAATATATTAAAAATGTATTACAATATATGTTATATATAAATTGATAATTTATAAAAGTTATTATAATTTTAAACATTGTATAAAATTAATAAAAAAATAAGTTTCTGCTGAAATAATTAATCTATTATTTCAACTGAATTTACAACCACGCCAAGTTTATATTTTTCAGATGAATATTCATCTAATTGTCCCATAATATCCATAATCACGCGCATATTACCATCATCAAGAAAGGATAACAGTCTAGACTGGAAATGTTCCCAATGTTCTTCTTTATCTGTACCAATATAAGTTCTACTTATAGTTGATATATCTTCAAACCATTTTCCAGAACTTTGATATTCAAGTGTTTCATCCACTGGAAAACCAATTGTTGTAATTCTAAGGTCTATTGATAAATTATCATCAACTGATAATATATCTCTTATTGAATAATGAACTATTCTATCCATACAAATTCCTTCAAAATAATTTCTATGTAAATAATATATTTTCTACACATATAATACTATTTATTAAAACAAAATGTAAAGAAAAATTAAATAAATATGATTATTTATCAAATAAAAGTAAGTTTTTCCCCTAGATTAACCTATAAAATAAAAAATTCTATTAAAATTTATTTTATTAAATTAATTATTATTACTTAAAAATATATTAAATTAAATACTTCTTACTTTAAATAAAAGTAATACTTTTTACTCTAAATAAGCTATAAATGTATTAAATACCTTTAATAGTATTAAACTACATAGGATTATTAAAAAATATATTTAAAAGTAATACATTTTATAGATGATAAATATGACAAATAAAGATACAGGAATATTATTAGTAGGACACGGTAGTAGAATTCCATATAATAAAAATATAATAAAAAAGATAAGAGAAAAATACCAAGAAATAATGCCAGACTACAACATAGAAATAGGATTCATGGAATTAGTAGAACCAAACATACCAACAGCATTTAACAAACTTAAAGAAACAGGAGTTAATAAGATAATAGTAAATCCCGTATTTTTAGCACATGGAATGCATACAAAAGTAGATATACCAACAATACTTGGATTAGAACCAGAAGTAGACCTAGAAAAACTACACATGCACCAACATGAACATAATCATAGTCATCACCATCATCATAGAGAAGCAAAATCAGAACCTGTGGACTTTGATGGAGAAATAATATATCTTGAACCATTAGGTGCAGATGATAAAATAGTGGAAATAATTTCCAATAAAATCAATTCAAAACTAGAAAAAGATTCTCAAGATACTGGAATACTATTAATAGGACATGGAAGTAATCTTCCATATAATAATGAAGTTATTAAAACTATTGCAGAAAAATACATTGAAAATTCAGGAGATTATCCTATAGAAACAGGATTTATGCAATTAAGTAAACCTTCAATTCCAGAAGCATTTAATAAACTCAAAGAAAAAGATGTGAAAAAAGTTATTGCTCTTCCAATATTTTTAGCACATGGAATTCATACAAAACTAGATATACCAACAGCACTTGGACTTAATCCACAACCCATTGAAAACTATCCAGTATCTAACGTATCAACAAGTGATGTTGTTGAATTTGATGGAGAAATAATATATCTTGAACCATTAGGTGCAGATGATAAAATAGTGGAAATAATACAAAATCGTGTAAATAAATATTTATAATAGAAACTGTAATATACTTATAAAAATAATCTCCCAATTACATAATTTGTATTAATTAGTTTACATATATTAAATAATATAAAAGTAGTTAATATACTTAATAATAAATAGATGTTAATTTAATATAATAACTAAGAAATAGTTTATTAATAAAAAGAAAATTTCAAATTATTAATAAAAAAAACATAACTCAATACGGAGGATTATATATGAGTGACATTATAAGAGGATGGCGTCATAACGATCAAAGATATAATTTAATAGGAACTAAATGTAAAACATGTGGAGAAACATTTTTTCCAAAACAAGTAGTTTGTCCTAACTGTAGAAGCCACGGAAGCATTGAAGATCTCCAATTTAAAGGAACAGGTAAAATTTATACATACTCAATAATCCATGCTGCTACTGATGAATTCAAAAATAATTCACCATATGCTGTAGGTATAATAGAGCTTGATGAAGGAGCTAAAATAACAGCACAAATTGTTGATTGCGACTTCGATGAAATAGAAATTGGTGACGAAGTAGAAGTAGTATTTAGAAAAATAAGAGAAGATGGAGAAGAAGGAGTAATAACATATGGATACAAATTCAAACTCAAAGAATGATACTGGAATATTATTAATAGGTCATGGAAGTAGACTACCATACAACAAAGAAGTTATAAGTGCAATTGCAGAAAAATATGCACAAACAAAACCTGATTACAACATAGAAGTAGGATTCATGGAATTAGCTGAACCAAACATACCAACAGCATTTAACAAACTTAAAGAAACAGGAGTTAACAGAATAATAGTAACACCTATCTTTTTAGCACATGGAATGCATACAAAAAGAGACATACCAACAATACTTGGATTAGAACCAGAAGTAAAAGAAGAACCTAATGGACACCATCATCACGAACATGAACATCACCATGAACATGGGCATCATCACCACCATCACCATGGTGAAGTAGAAAAAGTTGAGTTTGATGGAGAAATAATTTACACCGAACCAATAGGTGCAGATGATAAAATAGTTGATATTGTATCTGAAAAAGTAAATAAATACTTATAAACAATACAACAAAATAACCTCCCTTTTTTTTAATACTAATTTTAAAAATTTAATTATGATTAATATGAAAATATCAAAGATAGGCGAAAGAAAACTAATACAAAGACTTCTTAAGAAAAGAGATGAAACTCTAGGAAATATTGATAATACAATTCTTAAAAGTTACCATGATGATGCTGCAATAGAAGAAAATACTTCAAAATATACTGTCTTATCAACAGATATGCTTATACAACATTCTCATTTTCCAAAACAAATGACCTATTTTCAGATGGGAGAAAAAATAGTAACAGTAAATGTTAGTGACATTCTTGCAATGAATGCAACACCAGTATCTATTCTCATAGCAATGGCACTTCCTAGCACATTAACAATAGATGAATTTGATGAAATAATTGATGGTATTTTATATAAATGTAAGGAATATGGTGTAACTCTTATTGGAGGAGATCTTAATCAGTCAGATGAAATTATTCTTAGTGCAACTACCACGGGAAAAATAAATAAAAATATTAAATTACAAAGTAATATTCAAGAAGATAATCTGGTGGCTATAACAGGACAACTTGGAATGCCTGCTGCAGCACTAGATTTACTTAGCAAATATGAAATTAAAGATTTATCTAATGAATATGAAGAGATTATAAAGAGCATTCTTGAACCGAATCTACCAGTAAAAACTGCTAAATTTCTTAGAGAACATCCCACACTCATCACTAGTATGACAGACATAACTGACGGACTTGCTATTGAATTAGGACATTTACATGAAAAAAATACCAACATTGGATTTGAAATATATGCAGATAAACTTCCATATAACAAGCACATTTCACAAATAGCTACTGAAAATAACAAATCATTAAATGAATACCTTCTCCATTTTGGAGAGGAATTTGAACTATTATTAACATTAGATAAAAAAGAATACTTGAAATATAAAGATAAATTAAATAATATACATATTATTGGTAAAGTAAATAACTCTGATAAAATTACATTAATAAGTCAAAAATCTGTTAAAACTATGAAAATAACAGGTTATGAACATTTAAAGGAGAATTAGATGACCTGCAATATCTGTCCAAATTATTGTAAATCTGATATAGATACAATTTGTAAACAAAACCCCCAATATGATGATGAAAATGTAATTGATGCAGCCTCAGTTGCAATAGATCCAATAGAAAAAAAACCATTATATCATTACTTACCTGGAACTAAAACATTATCCATAGGAACTGTTGGTTGTAACTTAAATTGTATGAATTGTCAAAATCACACAATAGCACGACCTGAAAATGCTTTAATTGTACCTACAAAATCATATACTCCAGAACAAATAGTTCAAAAAGCAATAGATAATGATATTCCAAGTATTTCATGGACATATAATGAACCAACAATACATCCAAAATGGATAATAAATACATCTCATCTTGCAAAAGAATATGATATTAAAACAATACTTGTTACAAATGGATACACATCCCAAGAAACTTTAGATAATTTATTAGAATATGTTGATGCTGTTAATGTTGATATTAAAAGTTTAGATGATGCATTTTATAAAAATGTTTGTTCTGGACGACTTGAACCTGTACTAAATTCTGTAAGATTCTATGTAAAAAATAATATTCATACAGAAATTACCAATTTATTAATACCAGGATATAATGATAATATTGTTGATATGAAAAAGATAATAAACTTCGTAGTTAAATTATCTGATAAGATACCACTTCATTTCTCAGCATTCTATCCACAATATAAACTAAGTTCACTTGAACCTACCTCTGCAAATATCGTGTATAAAGCATGTGATCTTGGACAATATCTTGGATTAAAATATGTTTATCCTGGAAATGTCCCTGTATCCTACAAGAATAATACGTATTGTAAAAACTGTAGACATCTACTAATTGATAGAAGCAACAGTATAAAAAGTTACATAAAGGATAAATGTGCTTGTCCTAACTGTAACCATAAAGTAGATATTATAATTTAAAATCTTATTTTAAAAAAAAGAATGGGGAAAGAACATGTAGATTATTTTTTTTAATCTAAAATGTTCCACCTCCACCTCCACCAAATCCACCACCAACATCACCAATATCTCCAAAGGAGCCTGTATCTGTGATTGATGTGTCAGGATCATGTAATAATGAATGCATAAACATATTTCCTCCATACATTGAGAAAAATACTGCATCTGATTCATAGTATTGTTCTTCTGGTAGATTTATGTATTTAAAGTATTTTTTCATGTTTCCACTTGCTTCACTTGCACATCCAAGTGCTGTTGCATAGACAAGATATTTTCCCCATACTTGTATAGATGCTGGAGGATATTCTTTTATGAGACTATAATCCTTAATATATTTTTCAAAGTTTTTCCATTTATCATGGAATTCCTTTCCTTCAGATGTCCATTGTCCAAATATTGTATCAGGTAGTGCAAATACTATAGCTGATTCTATCGTTAATATAACACCTAGAACTAATGCAATATTATTATAATCACCCTTTGTAAGGCTACTGTAGATTATTATTATCAAACCACTAATTAATAGCAGTGCACATACTAGTGATGCAACCTGATTACCCCTATTATTAAATAGTTTTCGTACTTCTAAGCTATTTACTTCCTTATTTACATCTATTTTCCAAGCATCCATAAATTTACTAAATTCTACAGAATCCATACTACTTAATGAAATATGTCCTTCATCATCCTTAAATTTTGAAAGATAATCTACAATATCTATTTCATATTGTTTAAGTAGACTCATATCTTTATCTTTTTGTTTTAATACTACATCATCCTCATTACTAGATATTATTTTATAGTATTTCTTATCAATTAAATCAAGTAATGATGCTTGGAATCCATATTCATCTGTCTCACCAATAGCACCTTCTATAATAGTATTAACAAAGACTGGTGAATGTTTTGTTGGTAAATCCATTTCATATTTTTCATTATACTCTATTTTTGGTTCTCTACCATACTTTATATAAATTGGTATTGGTGACAATATACCTAGTATTGCAAAGAAAGATAAGAACTTCATTAAAATATTATGATTTTCTTGACTTTCCTGATATTCCTTTTGATCTTGTTCTATTTGGGCTTTTGCATTCTTATGAATTACATCAGCATTTTGAGTACTTTTAAAGTACTCTTTTGGCATTAATATTCTTTGTTCTGCAAATTGACCACTGCTAAGTGGTTTGAATTGTGTTTTTAATGTATCATCAGAAGTCCATGTGGATTCTTTTACAATATATTGTGGATTGTTCCACATTTCAATATTATTATGACTTCCTGGAATTTGTATGTATGTTACTAAGTTATCTACATCACTATCCCAGTCAGAACCCCATGATTTATACTGTAATTCAGCTATATCATCGTATATTTTAACTCCTTTTATGAAGTTATAATGATATATTACTCTAACATCTTCATCAGATACTTTTTCTGTTTTAGCTTCATCTTTATATAAGTGTACTTTAATTTTGACTTTATTAGAAGAATTTATAACCTCTAATGTATTATAATATCCTGGTGTTTCAACTGATATATTTTCTAATCGTTGATCACCTGATAAACCAACATCCCTATATACCCCATTTATTGTTCCACTAATAGAGTATGTTATATCTTCAGATATAATTGTTGTTCCATCATCTGTAACATTAATATGTTTTTCAACGTTAGGTAAAGTATAATCACCTTCAGCAAATGATAATGGAAGTATGAGAAGTGTAAATACTAAGAGAATTATTGTAAACTTCTTTAGATTTCCATGACTCTTTTTAATCATGATAATACCCCATATTAAATAATTAATCTTATTTTTATAACATGTTAGTAATATCTATTTCTAAAAAAATAAAGGAGATGAATTCTAATTATATGTTCTTAAATTTAGAAGACAATATTGAATATAATTTAATGTACTTTCCATATTCAATATTTTCCATAGTATTATATTTGAAATATAATTCCATATTCCTATTAAATGTTCTTATATCACCCAATGCTATTGAATATATTATGTACTTATTTATCTGATTCATATCTGGAGGATATTGTTTAATTAAATTATAATCTGTAAGATATAATTCAAAATTCTTCCAATTATTATAATATTTAATTCCATAGTTGGTCCATTGTCGTGGAACTTTATATGAAAGTACTGCTGTTAGTATTATAACAGGAATTAGAATTATTGTTGCTCTAAATGCCCAATTTATAGTTGGCACGTCCGGTTGTAATGATAAAACATAGTATAAAGCCCCTATAACATAAATACTTGTTATTATTGAATATATTTTATATAGTTTTTGACTTGTGTTTTGGAAAAAATCCATTTTATTTCTATAAATAGATTCATATGATTTTTTCATCCATTTACTTATAAATTTATTAAAAGATACTTCATCTATTTTATCAATTATAACTTGATTTTTATTTTTTTGATTAATAAAAAAGTTAAGTATATCAATTTCATAATCTAATAGATGTGACTCTTTATTATTTATTTTAAAAGTTGTATCATCTATAAATTCAATATATTTTTTATCTACTAAATCAACAACTGTTGCATAAAACCCATCTATAGTCACATAATTACCATTTCCATGTATAATATTATTTATAAATAATGGTGAATCATTATATGGTATTTTTTGTATTATTTTATTATTTGATGTTTTTGGTTGTCTATTATATTTATAATAGATTCCAAGAGGCGTTAGTAGTAGTATTATAGATAATACACAAGTTATGTATGTTACCATATAATTATAATTCAAATTATCCTCATATTTTTCTTGATTATCTTCTATAGAATTTTTTGCATCTATATTTACTACGTTTGCATTTATTGTTGTGTTAAATTGTGATTTAGGTATTATTAGAATCTGTTGTGCTGTTTTATTTGCTTCAATACTTCTAAATCTTGTTTGTAAAGTGTTATGTGTAATCCATATGTTACTTGAGACATAATATGATGGATTTGTCCAGAATTCTACATTTTCATGATTCTTTGGTAATTGAATGTAAGTTGTCATTCTTACAACACCACTATCCATATCCCATGCATCATATTTAAATTCTGCAACATCATTATACATTGTTATGGCCCTTGTTTTTTTATAATGATAGATTACATTAGCACTTTGATTAACAACAGGCTTTGTTTTTTCAGCATCAGAATATAATGATACATGAATTTGAACACCATTTGATGTATTTGATATGTTGTAGTTATTATAAAATCCTGGTGTTTCAATAGAAATATTAGATATTTCCTGATTATCATCTAATTGAATATTTCTATAGATATTAGGATGTAATCTGAGAGTATAATTAAAATCCTCAGTTATATTTACACATCCATCCTCTTGTATTGAAACTATTTTTTTTACAAAAACATTATCTTTATCATCATTTGCTGATGAAAATGAAAGTAACATTAAAATAAAAAATATTATTGTGAGTATTTTTAATGCTGTGACTGTTTTTTTATTCATAAAATCACCAAAACAAACACTTTTTTAGTTAATAATAATAGTATATAATTAAAAATTAATTAAATTTAAGTGAAAATAAAAAAATAAAAATAAAAAAAGTTTAAATAAATTAGAATTTTACTTTTGGTGTTGCCCTAGTACCTTCTTGAGCTTCAAAGAATTCTGATTCTTCAAAGTGGAATAATTTTGCTATAATATTACTAGGGAATTGTTCACATAAATTATTATATTTAAGAACTGTATCATTATAGAATTGTCTTGCATATGATATTTTATCTTCAGTATCTGACAATTCTTCTTGTAGCTCTAAGAAATTCTTATTAGCCTTTAATTCAGGATATGCTTCTGCTACTGCAAATAATGATTTAAGTGCACCAGTTAACATGTTATCAGCTTCAGCAACTTCTTTTACAGATGTTGCATTTGCCATGTTTGCTCTTGCCTTAGTTACTTCTTCAAATGTACTTTTTTCATGACCTGCATATCCTTTTACAGTTTCTACTATATTAGGTATTAAATCATTACGTCTTTGAAGTTGTACATCAATTTGACTCCATGAATTTTTAACTTTATTACGACCATTTACTAAGTCATTATAGAATTTCACTACTAAAGCTAATACTATTATAATTAACAAAATTACAATTATCAATAGCCAATCCATACCATAACCTCCCTTAACATTACTTATTAACCAATGATAAAACATTATTAATAGATTAATATTTTATTTCTAAGAATTAATATAAAAAGTTTCTTTAATAAAAAAGATTAAAGTAGTTTATAATAAAAAAAGGAGAAATAGCATATGAGTACTTTTCAAGATTTACAGCTTTTATCAGATGCAGCATATTATGATAGATGTAACTATGTTAATTATAATGTAGATAACATTCTCAAAGAAACTGATAAACTTAAAGATGGAATATACCATGCAAAGGCGGGAAATAGAGAAGTACCTTTATTTAAAATATTAATGACCAATCAATGTAATAATGATTGTGCATACTGTACCAACTGTATGAAACATAAGTACCAAAGAGCCCATATTGGTCCTGATGCTCTTGCACGTATATATATGCAGTATTATGAGAATAATATTGTTGAAGGCATATTTTTAAGTTCTGGAATTATAAAAGATGCTGATAGAACTATGGAAGAGATGAATCATGCAGCATATCTTCTTAGAAATAAATACTCCTATAAGGGTTATATTCATCTTAAAGTAATTCCTGGAGCAAGTAAAGATCATATAAAACATGCAATGCAACTAGCAGACAGAGTAAGTATCAACATTGAAGCTGCTACAAAGGATGGATTAAGTGATTTATCAAGTACAAAAAACTACGATAAAGACATACTCAAACGCTTAGATTGGATTGATAGACTCCATAAAAAAAATCATAGTCTGGCAAGTAGTGGACATACAACCCAGATTATTGTTGGTGCTAACGAAGAAAATGATGAAGATATATTAAATAGAATAGATTATCTTAAAAAGAAATACAACGTTCTTTATAACTATTTCAGTAGTTTTAGACCAATAAAAGGAACACCTCTTGAAAATCATGAAGCATGTGATAATAAAAGAACAGGAAGATTATATCAAATGGAATATCTTTTTTCAAAGTATAATTTTACAAAAAAAGATATTGTTTTAGATGATAATGGATTTTTAGATTTAAATAACGATCCAAAATACAATATTGCATTAGAAAATATGGATAAATACCCCCTTGATGTAAATACTGCTAAATACAAAGAATTAATTAAAGTTCCAGGTATTGGATTAAAATCAGCACGACGTATAACCCATCTTCAAAAAATAGGACGTAAAATAAATAATTTAAAACAGTTACAAGAGCTTGGTGTCAATATTAACCAATGTAAAATATTTGTTAAAGTTGGTGGCTCATATCAAAGTACACTACTATAAAAAAAGATAATACAAGTAACAATCTATGTTACTCTCCAGTATAAGTTTTAATCTAAAAAAAACTTATGGGATATAATTATGTTAAATTTTTTAGATTATAAATCTTCAAAAATATCCCAAATTTCAGGATATTTCTTAGCTATAGCTTCTTCTAATATATATGAAGCTTCACTACTAATACTAAATTCAGGTGTTGTTTTCTTAAGATATCTTAAACATGCAGCAGATTTAGCAGACCATAAACTTATTCTTGGATTTTTTTCTATTTCATCCTTAATTTCTTGAATTTTTTCATCAGATAATGCATAATTATTATTATTTTCATTCTCAGATTTAACATTCTTCTTTTGTTTTTTTGTAGTTTCAGGTTTTTGTATTAGAGCATCTAATCCTCTTCCCAATGCATTATCACTCATTAGATTCACCTTCTAATTTAATTAATTCTTCAGCTAGTTTCATATAAGATTTAGTTCCATTACACTCTGGATCATATGTGATACATGGTTGTCCATGACTTGGTGCTTCAGCTAATTTTACATTACGTGGTATTTTTTCTTTAAAAATGTATTCAGTATCTTTAAAGAATGTTTTAACATTATCAACCACGTCCCTAGCCAATCTAGTTCTAGGATCATATAATGTAATTAATATACCTTTAATAGGACATGGATTATTTAATCTAGATTCTACTAAATTAATAGTTTTAAGTAAATCAGCCATTCCTTCCAATGCATAAAATTCTGATTGAATTGGAATAATAACACTATCAGTTGCTACTAATGCATTTAATGTTAGTATACTTAGTGATGGTGGAGCATCGATGAATACATAATCAAACATATTACATTTATCTTCTATTTTTTCATTTAAAATATAATGATAACCTATCTCTTTAGTTAGTTCCATTTCTGCCCCACTTAAGGATATGTTACTTGGAATAACATATAAATTAGGAGTTGATGTCTCCATAATTGCCTCATCAAATGAACATTTACCTAGAAGCAAAGCATAAGTTGATGTTTCAATTTCACTCTTATTTATTCCCAAACTTGTTGTTGCATTACCCTGAGGATCTATATCAATTACCAACACTTTTCTACCTAGTTGAGCCAGTGCTGCTCCAAGATTTACTGCAGTTGTTGTTTTTCCACAACCACCTTTTTGATTTAATATTGTTATAATTTCACTCATATACTAACTCCTAAAAGAATTAATTACATCTTTTTTTCTATAATAATATTTATATAACAACATACTATTTATAAGTTATAAAAGTAAAAGTTATAACTTAATAAATAAAAAGTTATACTTAAAATAGCTATTTGCACTTAATTATACAAAAAAGTTATTGAAAGACTAAAAAAGAAAAAAAGAAAAAAAATACTTATATAACTTCAACAGTAGCATTTAATTCACTTTCATAGAAGTTTGATGAACCAGAATAGAGAAGTGTTAATTTAAATACTGAACCTGATTTAGCATTTTTAGGAATTGTATATTTAAATATTGCCTTGTTATCTTTAATAGGAGCAGTTAATGTTTTATTATTAATCTGATATAATTTATCATTAACTTTCAAACTTATATTACCACTTGAAGCAATATTTCCTGTTACTAATCCATTTACTGAAACTGCTAAGTATAACACTTCACCTGGACCTACAAATTCAAATGAAGGATCAAAATACGGATGATATTGATCATAGGGTATGAATGATATTACTGATTGTTGTTTTTTAATTGTAAGGGTTTTATTTAATTCATATCTTGCATATTTATCATCTTGTACATGTATATATTGTAACTTATAGTCTTTTACAGAATAATTTGGTATTACAAAACTATTCTCAAATTTTCCATTTACTATAGGACAAGATAAAGGTGCATTCCAACCCATCACTGTTTTACCATTTATTTTAATTATAATACTACCATTATTTAAAGGATGTCCAAATTCATCTTTTACTGTTCCTTTAACAGAAACTCCTCCTCCAGCATAACAGGTTATGTCACTGGCATTGATTATGACTTTTGTTAATGGATCTTCTTTGTTAGTTATTGATAAAATCCTATTTGCTTCTGAACGGTCATATAAACCTATAAGACCATATGCAAATGTTAATTCATAATTTTTAAGTCCCATATTATGTATTACTTTTTTAAATTCAAAAGTTCCATTTATTACAGGTACAAACTCCACTGTATTACCATTTAATTTATATAAAATATTACCTCCATTTACAAGTTTCTGGTTACTGTCTACAACCTTTCCAGTCATAGTTAATAAGCCACCATTATATGTTTCAAAATCATCCACCAGTATTGTGGTTGATTTCATTTTTTCATCATTATTTATGATTAATGTTTTATTTAATTCATATCTATCATACTTATCATTTGCAACATAAACATATTGTAAGTTATATTTTTTAGCCTCATAATTAGGAATAGTATATGTGTAATTAATTTTATTATTTGTAATATTACTTATGAGATGTGTTTTACCATTTAATTTAATTACAATTTTACCATAAGGTACTACTTTATTATGTTCATCAAGAACATAACCATTGACATTTAC
>NZ_MUZW01000039.1:0-4653 GCF_003266085.1 Methanosphaera sp. DEW79
CTTGAATTATTCATAAACCATCACTGTATTCTAGAGTTTATTAGTACTACAATCACTACTTATTATTCTTATATTTTACTGGCTTGAAGATATGTTACCATGAAGTAATCTTCTATTTATTGTTGGTTTTTTGTATTTCTTGGTTAACATGGTATATTGTAGTTTATTTTTTTCATCTAGGAGGTTTTCTATTATTTTTGTGTTTATTTTTATTTAATAATCATAAAAGAAGAACATAAAATATGTACAATATAAAAAAAAATACATACCAATAGTAAAATCATTAGTTAAGTTCATAACACAAATAAAATATAATTATTAATATAGGAAGTTTAAATATGAGTCATCTAGATAAAGTAAGAAATAATGTGGTAAATAAGGGAAATTCATATGGTTCAGAAATGGAAATAATTAATGATAAACAAATACATGAAGTTATATTACACAGAGGATGTACTTCAAGATTTAGAGAAAATGAACTAATTACATCTGTAATTAGTTGTTTAAATAAAAAAAATATTGATTTTTCTGTTTTAGATGATGAAACATGTTGTGGAATAATATTATATCTACTTGGTGATTCAAAAACAGCAGATGAAGTAGTAAAAGCTAATATTCAGAAATTCAATAGTCATGGTGTAAAAAAGATTATAACAATATGTCCAGGATGTTATGAAGCATTTCATGACTACTATAGTAATCATGAAAATTTTGATATTGAAGTTATTTTTGCAATGGACTTATTTAATGATGAAACTATAGATGGTGATGGTTATATTATTCATGATCCATGTCATGCACTTGAAAGGTCAACACAAGTAAGATCTATAATTAAAAATGTGCCCATAGAACGTGCAAATTCCTGTTGTGGATTTGGTGCAGGTTTAAATCTTGGAAGTAAAGAATTAACTAAGAAAATGGCACAGGATACACTAAATAAGGGTAATATTGTAACATACTGTCCCTCATGTTACCATACATTAAATAGTGTTGATAATAAAAAAACTACTGATTTTTTCACACTACTTGATAAAGAATTATAAAAAAAAGTAAGATAAGTAATGTATTCAACATTACTTATTTTCTATAATTATGGGTATATGATACTGTTCTATTTTTAATATTTTCGAAGGTATCATCTACTAACAATTCACCATTTCTAAATACTGTTTGTAAACAATCTTTTCCTTCAGCATCAAAATTCACTGTTTTAAATGTGTCATTTTCTTTTATTAATTTAAAACGTCCAGCTTTTGATTTTTTACTAATATCTAAAGGTTTTTTAAGAATATCATGCCATGTTCCATTACGTAGTTGGGCAGAACATTTAAATGCATTTCTTTGAGTATCACGATTTACTGAAGTATGTAATCCTCCACCCATACCAAAGAGTATATTTTCTGCAGCCCATCCATGATTTTTCATTGAAAAAAGAATATCACGTATTACATGGTAATTTAATCCATCACTCCATAATAGACCAATATTTTTATTAAATACCTTATAACCCATATTATTTTCATGTACTCCAAATCCATCTGCTAGTAATTCAAGACATTCAATAGCAGTAGGAACAGGTTCTCCACTATCAGGTCTAAATACTATTTTGTTACCTTCTGTTGATAAAAACTTCATAATAGTCTTATTAAGAAGACTAGTATTATTTCCAGCTTCTTTAAGAAAATTTCTATAATTATAACTATCAATAACAATTGACAGTATTCCATTTTGAGCACTGTTAATAACGTTAATAATTTGATCTATTTCATTTTCTTCCCCAAGGGATGTCATTACACTGTGTTCTGTTGCTTGTACACTATAACCATAAAGATTGGTTTCATTATAATAATTTTCTGGAATTGTTAGAGCAGGAAGAGTATCTGTACCAGAAAAACTTAGTAGATGTGCAGATCCTGCTAGTTTTGAGGATTCATTTGATGTTGATCCACGATATCCAAAGTCATGTAACATGAAATCAGCATTATCATGTGAAGAACCAGTTATGTCAAGATAAAAATTACATAATTTTTTTACTTCAGCAGATAATGTTGCAACTGTTGATGGATACCATACTTGTAATAATAAAGGTTCAAGATAATTAGATAACCAAAAACATTTACTATCAGTATTTTCTACTGTCATTAAAACATTACTTACATCTACTGGTGTTCCTTCTGGTACTGCCTTAATTTCTACTGGTAATTTTCCATCTAAATCATTAGCAATATATAACCAGTCATCTGTGTTAAATATATTTGGACCAATATGCTTTTCTATGATTCTTTCTGCTTCATAGACTTTTTCTTCTGTGACAACTTGTCCTACTAAATAATTTTTAAGAATATATTGAAGTCCATAGAATATTGTCTTATTAAATTCAGAACCAATTCTACTTTCCATGTATGAATATAACTTCTGTGTATTTTCAGGATAAAAGTAGTGATGTGTTACTTTATAACTATCTGTGAGTAGACATATATTGTTTTCTATCATAATTATTTTTACTCCTTTATTTTTTTATTATTATCTGTTAATTATACTATTTAATATTTTACGTGCTATTTTACTTAAATAAAGTAAATTTGATGTTTTAAATGAAGATTTTTTAAATAATTTTTAGCATGGGGATGTGTTTTTTATTTTTTGATATTGGATATATAGTCTCTTTTTTTAAAAAAAATCAATTTTAATTTAAAAAATAAAAACTTATTTTAAATAAAATAAATAAATTATATTCATGGATTAATGAATTTAGGTAATTTAAAAAAAATTATTTTTATTAATTCAAAAAATATAAAAAAAATGGAGGAAAAATTTTAATGAAAATTAATAATAAAACATGTTTTATATTAATTACACTTATTTCATTAACAATACTACTTTCAGCAGTATCAGCCGCTGATACAAACAATACTCTTAACTTTGAAAAAGTAGAAAAAACAAGTGATACCAATGTTGTTACTACTGAAAGTCCTAAAAATACAGAAAAAACACAAATAGCAATACAAAATAATAAAGAAGTACAACAAACTACAGATAAAACAACATCACAACTAGAAAATAACAAAAAAGTGGCAAGTACGCAAGATAAAATAACTACACATAATAAAACACAAAAAAATTTAAAAACAGCTACACAAGAAATTTCTATAAACACATACAATGATCTTAAAAATAATATTGCTTCTGCTAGTGGAAAAACAAAAACATTATCTTTGAAAAATAATATTACATTAGGTGGAAATTTAGTTCTTAAAGGAACAAATTCTCTATTAACAATCAATGGTAATGGATATATCATTGATGGAGATACTAAATATCAATTTATTAGAGTAAATCCAAAGAATAAATTAGTTCTAAATAATGTTATAATCATAAATTGTTATACTGAAGATAATGGTGGAGCAATAGATAACTATGGTACAACAGTTGTTAAAGATTCAAAATTCTTCTATAATGAAGCTAGTGTTGGTGGAGTAATAAATAATAGAAATCAATTAACAGTTACAAACTCTGTATTTATAAATAATGCAGGTTCTTTCTTTGGTGGAGCAATATCAACACATAATATAGCTACTATAGAAAATTGTGATTTCATATACAATGTTGCACAAAGTGGAGGAGCAATATTCTCTGATGCAAATCGTACAGAAACTACAACAACTACAATAAGAAATTGTACTTTTTCAAAAAATCAAGTAAAAGATGCTGGAAGTTCAATTACAAGTACTGATGGAAGAACAAAAATATATAAATCAAGATTCACAGATGGTGTTGGACCAAATACAATATATAGTGAAAGTATTTTAAAAAATGCTACATTAATAATAGATTCATCATTTTTCAATGAAACAAAAACAAAATATATTCAACTATCAAATGATACACAAGAAGATATTACAAATGATGTATATATTTCAAATAACACATTTGTTGGACAGAAAGTATCAACTAAAATCACATTAAATGTATTAAATATAAATTCAAAAAATACAACAGTAAAAGTTACAGGAATAAATTTCTACAATAAAACATTAAATGAAGGAATTGTAACATTATATGCAAATAATAAGAAAACATCAAAAAGTATGTCAAATGGTCAAGCAACAATAATATTCAATATTAGTCCAGGAAAGCATGATTTAAAAGCAGTATATGAATCTAATAATATGTATGCAAGTTCTTCAGATTCAAAAACAATAACAGTTCCTAAAATAAATACAACCCTTACAACAGAAATTCTTAAAAAAACTGTAAAAGACACTACATTACACATAACAGTTAAAGCAGCTGATGGTTCTAAAACAACAGGAAATGTTTCAATAGTACATAAAGGAAAAGTATTACTTACAAAAGCATTAGTAAATGGTACAAACACATATGTATTTGAATTACCAGAAGGAAAACAAGATGTGGAAGTAAAATATCTTGGAAATAGTATGTATGTACCAACTTCTAAAACTTACTCCATTACAACAACAAAAACAACTGTTGGTTTTACAACATATATCTTAAAAAAGACAACAAATAACATTACCTTTAAAGTAATGGCATATGATACTAATAAAACAAAAGTACCTGGTAAAATATCTATTGTAAATAAAAATGGAACTACCCTTGTTACAAAAGCATTAACAAATGGTGAATGCTTAT
>NZ_MUZW01000018.1:0-44763 GCF_003266085.1 Methanosphaera sp. DEW79
TAGGTATAATTGAATATAGAATCATTCCTTTAATATTTCCACGCGAAATTACAATAAGAATAAGCTTTTAAATCCATTAATATGTCCTCTTGACTATTTTAAAAATAAGAAAGAAATAAAAATGATAAACTCAACAAAAAAGATAAAGACAGCATTACAACAGTTAAGTTAACAATGTTCTATTAAATGAGCTATAGGTGCATTAAATCTAATATGTATTAAATCTAAATATAATTTCAATTCATTGTCAATATAATTTTTTGGTTAATATTTATAATGTATAGATAACATATTTATATTTATGTTTCTTTTATTTAATTTAAATAAAATTATATCAATTAATTACTAATTAAAATATTTTTAAAAATTAAATTTTTATTAAATTTTATTTTAAAATAGTTCAGTTCATATAATTTTTTTTGGATTTTTATATTTTTGAAACATTTTTTTTTAAAATTAGATAGGAGGTTTAGTAGATAATATGAATAATAATTTTATATTTTCATGTTTTTTTGTCATGTTATTATTATGCTTTTGTTTTTCACCAATTTATGCATCTAGTGAAAATGATTCTTCTAGTATAGATTATACTGATTATAATACCAATACTATTTCTAAAGCAACCAAAGATATTGTTTCAGGTTATGATCTTATAGAAGGATGTATTGGAGCTACTGCCACTTTTGTTGGTGAAACATTAACATTAAATGATAGGGATAAAACTTTTCTAGAAGTAATCTATGATTCAATAGTAGCTATACCTTCATCAAATTTATTTACAAAATTTTTTACAAACATACCTTTTTTAAGTGGTAGAATGATTGAAAAATGTAGTGAAGAATCCTATAAATATACAATGAAAGTATTTAAGGCAATATTTGATTATGATACTGCAGAAGAAATATTTAAAGAAGTACCTAAAAAGATAATAAAAACATTATTTACAGTAGAAATATCTAAGTTAATACTTGTAAATCAATTAGTTAAAAATTACTTTGATGATTTAATAAAAATGGAAGCAATACATATGATGAATTACACTTTATTTCTATTACGGAAAACATATGGTATGAATTTAACATATTTAGACTTGACATATGTAGCTAATACAAAAACAAATCAGACAAGGATAAGTGAATATTATGCAACAGTATAAAAAAAATATAATGAGGTGAAAAAATGTGGTGGTATTATTATTGGTTTGTATTTATGACTATAATTTTAATAATATTTCAAATTTCGGATTGGAATGGTAAATTATATTCTATTTTAGGGGTGCAGAAAAATGTATATTATAATGGAGAATATAGTTCTTTAAGGACTGGAAAATCACAAGGAGTTCTTCTTATTATTTTTGGTTTTATAGTCTTGGGTTATACTGTACCTCTTCTTAGAGATACAATGGAATTTGCAAAAATGTTCACTATGAGTGTATGGCCAATGACATTTATAATATTTTATGTGGGGTGTATTGAATTATTACGTCCTCATACCTTTGGAGAAGAATCACGATGTGATGTTCCATGTGATGATTATGCAAAAGATGCTCTACTAGAGAAAAGCATGCCTTTATCTTATACAGAACTACTTTTAAAAGCAGAAGCATCACTTCTTATGGGAAGTCCAGTGCATTTTGGTCTGACAATAATAAATCCATTTAACTTTCCAACAATAGTATTAATTATACTCTGGGCAATATATATAGCAGTATTATTAGCATTTACATTTATGGATAAAATTAATGAATATTTATCAAAACATGAAGAAAAAATACTTAATTTTTTATGTCCTAATGGAGAATATGATAAATTTGATATTAGATATCCACCAGGATATTATTCGTATCTGCTATGTGCATATATACTTCCACTAGTACCAATGTTAATAACACTAGGAACAATGTTCATATGGACTGATTATTTTTATACAGGAGTTGTGTATAGGTTAATTCTTCCTTTGATATTATAAAAAAGGAAAAAACATTCTCCTTTTTTTATTTTTTTGTTTTATTTCTTTTCTTATTTTTATTTTTTCTTTCTTATTTTTAAAATAGTCAAGAAGATATGTTATTGGATTTAAAAACTTATTATAAAAAACTAATTTTAACAAAAATATTAAGAAATAAAAAGAGTATAGTTCTGGATTAATATAAACTTAAATTAAGGGGCTAAATTTCATTTTCAACTTACTAAAATTTAATATCCCATTACTCAAAAATAGCTTTTTTTTTACTTCTAAAAAGGGAGGGGAGTGTAAATTGATAAATTATGTTAATATAACATCAAGTTTATCAGTTTCTATAGCATTCTTAATTTCTCTTGAAATTCTACGACCCATACTCATAACTTCTCCAAATTGGATATAGGAGTATGCAGATCCATTCATGAATGAATTAGTACCACCATCAATACGAGCACTCATTTCAAAAATAACAATTTCTCTATCATCATTTACTAAACATTGTAAACAGAAAGGACCATTCATACCAGGTTTTACTAATTTTTTAGCAGTTTCTACTAATCTATCTCCATTTTCAAATACTTGTGGAAGGAGAGATTCTCTTATTACAACTGGATGATTTCCACTAACAACATATGATGGGCTAAGATTTGCTTCTATTTGGTCTTGTGCAGGAATTCTTACAATACCATCAATATTTGTTTCATATCTACTATCCATTCCTAAAACTTCAACTTCATCTTTTAGAGCAGAGTAGAAGTAATGTATACAGAAGTTAGTACCACATACATATTCTTCAATATGTGCATCTTTAACATCACTATCTGTAATCCAATTTCTTTCTTTCATTTCCTGAATCTTATTTTGGAATTCCTCATAACTAGAACATATGAAGTAACCCTGTCCACCTCTTGCACCAGGGAATTTTACCATAACTTCCTTGTTAATATCTTCTGGTTTATCAAATTTTCTTGGCATTCTAATACCAGATTGTGTAATCATTTTTCTTTCCTTGTCACGTTCTGCTTCCCAACGTAGTATATCACGGTTTCCAAACATTGGAACGTTGAATTTATCTTCAACATTACTAAGACCAGCATATGCAACAAAAGATCCATGAGGTACAACAATAGCATTCATTGCTCTTAATTTATCCTGTACATCACTATTTACAATATCTTTATATTCATCTACAAATATAAATTCATCAGCTACACCAAATCGTTCATATGGAACTTCTTTTCCTTTTTCACATACAACTGCTGTTCTAAATCCTTCTTGTTTTGCACCACGAAGGATGTGTAATGCTGTGTGACTTCCAAGAGTTGCTATGGTAATGTTACCTTTATCATATTTTTCTACAATATCCATAATATCTTCTTTTTTAACTTTTCCCATAAATTACACCTAATACATTTGTAATGATTTTTTGTTAATGAATATATTTATATATCTTATTATTATTATAATAATCTCCAGAACAGGAGAATAATAATGATATTATTAAGAAAAGTATTTAATAGTAAATTTTTTTATATTATAAAAAATATATTTTTATTCATATTTTAGTTTTATAATAGAATTTTTATGAAACAAAAAAGGGGTATATTTGAGTAAAAATATAATCTTTATTTTTTTAGAAAATTACATATTAATTACCTAATAATAAAAAGGAGTATTAAATTAATGTTATGTGTTAATCAAGATCATTGTTTAGGGTGTGGAGCATGTGTTATAGTATGTCCTGTTAATCAAGAAATCTATCCAGAGGTTATTGGAGGTAATGGGCCAGATACAACAGATGTGGTAATGTTAGTTGAAAATGGAGTAATAAAACTATTCCATCCAGAAAAATGTGTAACATGTATGAAATGTAATGATACATGTCCAACAAAGGCAATATATCATAAGGGAGACTAAAATATGGATGAAATGGATATTATCATAAATACAGGTACGAGTATTATCCAAGCATTTTATGAAAAGAAAGGTTCTACATTAAAGGATGAATACAGACAATCTACAGCTGTAGCTTTTATGGATCCAAGGGATATGAAAAAATTATCTCTAAAACCACGTGATAAAATAAATGTAACATCTAAATGGGGAAGTGTAACAATATATGCAGATAAATCCCATGATGCACCACATGAAGGTATGATATTCATACCAAGGGGACCATGGGCCAATATAGTAATAAGTCCAGAAACATATTGCTGTAATATTCCAACATATAAGGGAGTAAAAGCAGTAATTAAAAAAACAGACGATGAAGTATTACTCGTAGCAAATCTAATGCATAAAACATACAATAAATATAAATATAACACAAAAACTCTTGGACAAAAGCCAGTATATAAAAAAATAGGGGAGTAAATAATTTGACACAAATGCCAATTACTGATTATGATAGACAAGTAAAAAATTGTTCCTGTTCATACTGTGGAAATAATTGTGATGATATTACATACCTACTAAAGGATGATAAAATAGTGGGAGTAAGACATGCATGTAGACTAGGTGCTAGTAAAATAATAAATGATGAAGATCAAAGATTACTAAATCCTATGATTAGAAACAAAGAAGGAATACTTAAGGAAACAACATGGGAAAATGCACTAGATAAAATAGCACAACTTCTAACAAACAGTGTACGTCCAGTACTATATGGTTGGGGAGAAACATCTGTTGAAGCAATAAAAGAGGGAATAAAAATAGCACAAATAACAGGAAGTGTAATAGATAATCAGTCAACAATATGTCATGGTGCAACAATCCAAGCATTTCAAAATGTGGGACATCCTGTTATGACACTTGGAGCTGTAAAAAACAGGGCAGATGTAATAATATATGTTGGAACAAATCCAATGGATGATCATCCAAGACATCTTTCACGTTACACAACCTTTCCAGAAGGATTTTTCAGACCAAATGGTCGGGAGGATAGAACAATAATAACAATAGATCCAAAATATACAAACACGGCTAAAGTATCAGATAAATGGATTAGCTATGATATAGGGGAAGACTATGCCTTTTTTAATACTCTACGTATGATACTTGCAGGACATGAAATAACTGATGAAGAAATTGCAGGAGTTAATATAGAAATATTGTATGAACTTGTAGAAATAATGAAAAATGCAGAATATGGTGCATTGTTCTTTGGATTAGGTCTTACACAAAGTACTACAAAACAGGGAAATGTTGATGTTCTAATACAACTAATAGAAGATCTAAATAAATACTCAAAATGGTCCATGTTACCTATGAGGGGATTTTTCAATGTTAATGGATTTAATATGGCATTAACAACAGAAACAGGATATCCATATGGTGTGGATTATTCAAGAGGATATCCAAGATACATGGTTGGAGAAACAACAACAATAGATCTTTTAAATCGTAGAGAACCTGATTTTTTCATGGCAGTAGCAGCAGATCCTGGAGTTCAATTTCCAGGTTACACAATCAAACACTTAGTTGACATACCAGTTGTACAAGTAGATACTCATTGGGGCCCATACACTGAACTTGCAGACATAGTACTTCCAAGTACAAGAGTAGGTGTGGAAACAAAAGGGACAGCCTATAGGATGGATTCAATACCATTATATATGAAAAAAGTTATTGAAAAACCTGAAAACTGTCATTCAGATCAATGGATACTCTCCCAGATATACAATAGAATAGAAAAACTAAAACAAGAAAATGGAGATAACTAACATGGAATATATTTTAAAAAATGGTATTGTATTTGATCCAGCAAATAATATTGATGGAGAAAAAAAGGACATACTAATAAAAGATGGATACATAGTTAGTGAAGTATCAAAGGATGCAAAGATTATAGATGTTACAAATAAATTAGTAATGCCTGGAGGAGTAGATTTACACTCACACATAGCAGGACCAAAACTATCAGTGGGAAGATTATATCGTCCAGAAGATACAAGACGTGGAATAAAACCTGCACAATGTGGTGCTATTGAGGGATTTGAAGCAGGATTTTCCATACCAACATGTCCAACAACTGGGTACAGGTATACTCGTATGGGATATACAACAGTAACAGAAGCAGCAGTACCACCCTTAGAGGCAAAACATGCACATGAAGAAATAAACAGTATTCCAAACCTTGATATACCAACATTAACACTCTTTGGTAATAACTGGTTCATGCTTAAATATGTTAAGGAAAATAACTTAGAAAAACTAGCTTTATTCATATCAAAATGGTTGAAACTAGCAAAGGGTTATGGAATTAAAATAGTAAATCCATGTGGAAGTGAAGCATGGGGTTGGGGAAAAAATGTAGATGGACTTGATGATCCAGAACCACACTGGGGTGTAACAGGACGTCAAGTAATACAGGCTCTAACTAAAGTAAATGAAAAATTAGGTTTACCCCATTCTGTGCATGTTCATACAAATGACCTTGGACATCCTGGAAACTATGAAACAACACTTGAAACATTTGATTGTGTAAAGGATATTAAGAAAAATAAGAATGTAACAAGAGATCAAGTGTTACATGCAACACACGTACAGTTCCATGCATATAAGGGAACATCATGGAGGGATGTTACATCAGGTGCACCAGAATTGATTGATTATATAAATAAGTCAAAACATATGACTTGTGATATTGGACAGATAACCTTCGATGAAACAACAACAATGACTGCAGATGCACCAATGGAGTATGATTTATACAGACTAACAGGACTTAAATGGGCAAATAAGGATATAGAGGTTGAAACTTCATCTGGACTTATTCCATCAATATATTCTAAACGAGCACCAGTAAGTGTACTTCAATGGGCTATTGGGCTTGAATTCTTCCTTGGAATAAAAGATCCATGGAAATTGGCATTAACAACTGATTCACCAAATGGTGGTCCATTTATCAGATATCCACGTGTAATTTCATGGATAATGAGTAATGAAAAACTAAATGATATGCTTGATAATCAAGTACATAGTTGGGCAACAAGAAGAACATCACTTGGAAGTTATGATAGAGAATATTCCTGGAATGAAATAGCAACAATTACAAGGGCAAGTCCAGCAAAAATACTTGGATTAACAGATAGAGGACATCTTGGTGTAGGTGCAAAGGCTGATGTTTCAGTATATGATATAGATGTCTATGACTTTGATACAACACTTCTTAAAAATTCACAAACACTTGAAAACAAGTTATTAAACAGTTTATACACTATAAAAGATGGTATGATCATGGTTGATCATGGAAAAATTGTTAAATTAGTAGATAGTAAACATATATGGACTAATGTTTGTGGCTTAGAAAAAGAAGAGGCTAATCTTGTAGATGAAATAACACCAGAATTTAATAAGTATTATACTATAAAATATGAAAATTATGGTGTTCCAGATCATTATATAAAACCTGATACTTGTGTAGATATAGAATATGAGGATTAGATATGAGAACTATTAAATTATTTATGAAAAAATTCAGTAAAATACCACTTGAATTTGATAATATACTTCCAGAAAAATTATATGATAAAACACAAAAACAAGTAGAAGAAACCATCATATACAGGGGAAATAGAAAAGAACCATTAAATAAGTACTTCAAGGTAACAATAGATGGAACAACTACAAATCCAGATGAATGTACTATTATAATGGATGGTAACATGGAACGTGTTAAATACATTGGAAATTTAATGTCCTGTGGTAGTATTATTGTAAATAGTAATGTGGATTTACATGTAGGAGCACAGATGTCTGGAGGATATATAAGAGTAAATGGTAATACAGAAAGTTATGCTGGACGTGAAATGACTGGAGGATTACTTGAAATAAAGGGTAATACAAAGGAATTTTTAGGTTCATCATATGCAGGTGAATGGAGGGGAATGTCTGGTGGATGTATAATAGTAGAAGGAAGTGCTGGTAGATATGCAGGAGACTGTATGTTAAATGGTCAGATAATAATTAAGAAAAACTGTGATATACTAGTTGGAAATCATATGAGTGGTGGATACATAGAGGTTGATGGTAACATAACACGTTGGCCTGGGGGTAGTATGAAAAAAGGTGTTATTGTAGTTGGTGGATGCGTAGATGAAGTACTTCAAGGATTTAAAAAACAAGAAAAGATTCATAATCCCCTAATTAATAACAAGTATCATATTGGAACATACACTCTTTATACTGGAGATAATACAACACGTGGAAAGGGTCAACTTTGGATAAAAAATAAGTAGGATATTATATGAATAGACAAATTATTGATTTAAGTCAAAATGAACTTCTTAATTATATTGTTGATAACTTCAAAGAGGATGCTCTACTTGAAATATCATATAATAGGGTTTTTATTCCAGGAAAAATATTATACATAGATAAAAGTAGTGATGTTATAATAACACTTCAATTAATGGGACAGTTATTACATCAAAGAGTGGATATTAATATAAATGAAATCATAGATGAAATAGTTGAACTAAGATATACCTATCATGAGATGGAAGTTATTATAAGATTATCATAAAAAGGTGTGATATATAGAAGTATCTATAAATCATCCAACACTTTTTTTTTATTCAAGTACAGTGTGTCTTGCTTTAAGATCTTTTTCTGTCTGTCCTAAATCTTGCATCATTTGTGCAATTATTGAATCTAGGAATATAAGAGCACTTATTTCAAAAATTGTTCCCATTGGAGATAATGATTGGTGAAGTCCACTTATTTGACGACGTGCATAATTTGGTTCAGAATCAATTTTTGTTCTTCCTTGTAATTGAAGAACTAAATCTGATCTTTGTGCAAGTGTACTGTCAGGATATGATGTTATTGCAATTATTTTAGAACCAATATTTTTAGCAATTCCTGTTGTACTTATAATGTAACTTGTTTCTCCAGAACCAGAAATAGCTATTAAACAATCCTTATCTGTAATAGCCGGTGTTGTTGTTTCCCCAACTACATATACATTTAAACCTAAGTGCATTAGACGCATAGCAAATGCTTTTGCAACTAATCCTGAACGTCCTAATCCCATTATGAAAATACTTTCTACTTCTTCAATTATCTTTGTCATTTTAGAAACATTTTCATCTGTAATGGTTTCTGTTGTTTTCTTAACATTTTCTATTATATCATTTAATGCATCATTATAAATCATGTTTTTCCCCTAAAAAAAATTTAAAATATATTCTACTATAAAAAAAATTGATAATTATTATATTATATTTATCAATAGTCAATTATTTATTATATTAAAATTTATATTTACAATTTACTAAATTATTTTTATATAGTTGTAAAATATTTTTGTATGTAAGGTGTTGTATTATGGACTTTAATAAAAAATTAAATTTTGAAATCAAGGGGCATGTATTTGATTATAAGTTATTTGAAACTCTTAATTCTATTAAAAATAATAAATCTCAAAGACGTGCTGCATCAAGTCTTGGAATATCCCACACAGTTTTAAATAGACGAATATTGTCTGCTGAAGAAATACTTTCAAAGAAACTTGTCACAGTATCAAATAAGGGATCTGTACTAACAGATTATGCTCTGGATATACTTGATGAATATGAAACTTATGAAAATCGTTTATTGGATGATGAAGAGGAGATTACAGTTGCAGGAGGAGCAGTTTCATGTGAATTTATAAGGCAATTGGCTAGAATTTATCAACTTGAAAATATTAAGTTTCTTGAAACTGATAATAAAACTGCATTGAAATTGGCAGATATGGGTTTGGTGGACATAGTTTCATTTGATGATCCTGTACAAGCATATATATATGATTTAGAACCAATACCACTTGCAAGAGATTATCTTCTTTTATTATCACATAAACCTCAAGAATTTAATAGTATACATGATTTAAATGGCCTTAATTTTGTTGAAGTGGAAAATTCTGCACAAAGACTTGCATGGACAACACTAGCAAATTATGATTTAGATTTTGATATAGTGGATGTTGTATCATCATTTTGTGAGGCAATGCATATTGTTGAAAATCATGAAAACATCTATACATTTATAAATAACAGTATGTCATATACATCACAATATACAAGTAACATATTATCTAATGAGACACATCATATAATAAGTGCATTGAATGTTAAAAATAATAGTTTAATAGATAATTTCCTAAATTTTGCAACACATCATGCAAGAAACTTAAGATTCAATTCTAATTTTGAATTTCTATAAATATTTTTTTTTATTTAAAACAGGCATATTCAAAGTTAAAAAAAAGTAAAAAGATAAGTATTTAATAATTAAATACTTCTTATTTTGGATTTTAAAGTTATTTTTTAATATAGTTATTCTTCTAATCTGAATCTTTTTATAACGAAGTCTTTATCAAGTGATAATACAAAGGATGCTGCACGTGGACCTTGTTTTTTACCAATAATTGTTTTATAAATTGCTTGGAAAGCTTTTTGTGGTTTCATTCCAAGTGATTCAAGTACTTCATACATTCTATCATGGAATTGAACATCATTTTCAAATGTTTCACTTTCAAGTATATTAGCAATTTGTTTGAGGAACTCTTTTTGTTCATCTGTTATTTCAATACGTGGCATTTTATTCATAACTTGGAATTTTACAAATTTAGGACCGTATGTCTCAAGCCAGTTGTGAACATATTCAATTCTTTGGAGGAATGTATCCCTATCAAATTCACTTAAATCTTCAAATGTAACATTTTCAAGTCTCTCTGGTAGTTGGTTGTTGTTTTTAAGTATTGTGTATATTTTATTAGCATTACCATTTGCTATTTGATATGCTACTGTAAGGAATCTGTATGATGGTTGGAATGGCATTTCATCAGGCATATCATTAATTTGGGATACTTCATATATTTTTGTAAGTTTTTCTTTTTCTTTTTCATTACTTGCTTCTTCTTGACCATATGCAATTCTTTCTACTCTATCATATTGGTCCATAAGATCAAGGAATCCCATTTTTGGTGTGAAATCTTTAGGTTTTAGAGGTTTGTTTCTGAAAATATAATAATTTAATGTTTCAGGTTTACCTATTTTAAGCCAAGCTTCTGGTGAGAAAAATACTCCTTTAGATTTACTCATTGCATCTCCATCAAGTGTAATCCATTCATATGGTACTGGGTATGGTGCAGGATAATTGAATATTTCATCTGATATAATTTTACTAACATCATATGATCCACCACTTGCAGCATGGTCTTTTCCAAATGGTTCACATGTAATATTAAGGATTTTCCATCTTGCAGCCCATTCTACTCTCCATGTTAATTTACCCATTCCTGTTGTGTAGTCAACTTCACCTTCATGTCCACAGTCACATTTATATTTAATATTTGTACCTTCAAAGTCATATGCATGGGTTGTATTTACTCTTCCACATTCAGAACATATTGCATTGTATGGTAGCCAATCTTCACTTAATGGATGTTCTCTGTATTCATTAAATATTTCTCTTATTCTTTCAGTATTTTCTAGTGCAACTTTTGTAGCTTCAGTATATACACCATTTTTATACATTTGTGCTCCACTTTTTATTTCAAGATTTTCAATATCAAATGGTTTAAGAGAATTTACAAATGGTTTTTGGAAGTGTTCTACAAAGTTTTCACAACATCCTTCAGGACATGGGATTTCATAGTATGGTTGTCCAAGATATTTACTGTAATTTTCTGGTAATGGATATGGTACTTTTCTTAATGGATCATAGTCATCTGCAATCCATACAGTTTTTGCATTTTCACCTATTTTTCTTAATTCTTTACTTACTGCATTTGCAATGAATATGTCACAGCTATTTCCAATATGTACTGATCCTGAAATGGATGTTCCACTACCTATAATATATTCATCTTTTTTTTGTTGACTTAATTCTTCAGCTATTCTTTCAGTCCAATGTTTACTCATATATAATCACGAATAATCTTTTTTATTATAATTAGAAATATCTATAGCCTTCCACTTAGTAATCTTTGAATTATCTAAATTGGATATAATCTTTAGAATCTTTAATGAAATAGATTATTTATAACTAGTTTTAGTTTATAATAATAAGTTTTTTCTTATTAATAGGGTTATAGATTAATTATTATTCTAATTTCTTTTAATTAAAAAATCATTAATATAATTATTATTTTAGTTTTTCATTGCTTATATTTTTTTAGTGAAAAATATATTAATTAATTATAGAATAATTATAATATATTATAAGATAATTTATTATAGTCAATATCATTTGTTAGAAATATGATACAATACTTTAGATAGATAAAAATTTTATTTTTGGTGAAAAAGATGTATGTAATAATAGTTGGTGCTGGAAGAGTAGGATTAAATTTGGCTCAATCTCTAATTAGAGAAGGATTAAACGTTACTATTATTGAAAATGATTCTACAATTTCAGAGGAAGTTGCAGAACAGATTAATGCAATGGTAATTCATGGTGATGCCACATCAGTTCAAGTATTAGAAGATGCTGATATTACTGATGCTGATGTTTTTGTAGCTGCAACAGGTCATGATACAGTAAATCTCTTAACATCAGTGTTAAGTCAAAATTATGATAATATAAAAAAGATCATTGCAAGAGTTAATGATCTTGATCATGTTAATGCATTTAAAAGAGTTGGAATTGACATAACAGTAAGTCCAGAATCAGCAGTAGCATCATACTTGGAACGTATAATAACAAGACCAAAGGTTTCAGATTTAATAATTCTTGGTAGGGGTTCAACAGAATTATTAGATGTTAAATTAGAAAATAAGGATTTATATGGTAAAAGAGTTTTAGATTATAGTCCAACAGAAAATTATATTATATGTGCAGTATATGAAGATAATGAATTAATAATTCCTCAAGAGGATACAGTATTTCATGAAAACCAGAAAATATCAGTTATAACAAAATCAGAATGTGTACAAGAAGTTACAAAATTATTTGCACCATAAACTCATCTTTACTATTTTTTCATGGAATATTATTAAAATAAGTAGTTTTTTAAAATAGTTTTAAAATAGGATAAATACCTATTTTAAAAATTATTGTAGATATTTAAAAAAAATGAATGAATGGTAGTAGGATAATGTTTATCTATTACCTTGTATCTAGTTATCAAAAGCATCTTTGTCTGCTTTGTCTAACCATTGATTTACTATTTTTATAGCACAGTAGTTACCACACATTGTACATGTGTCATCTGCTTCAGGTGGTCTTTTATCTCTGATTGCTTTTGCATCTGCTGGCCACATTGCGTGTTCATATTGTTCTGTCCAGTTTAAGCTTTTTCTTGCATGTGCCATTGCTATATCGTCTTCTCCGAATCTTTCAAGGTCTATTGCTAAATCTCCTGCGTGAGCTCCGATTCTTGTAGCAATTACTCCTTCTCTTACATCTTCTGGTCCTGGTAGAGCTAAGTGTTCTGCAGGTGTTACATAACATATGAAGTTTGCTCCATATCTTGCACATTGTGCTGCTCCTATAGCAGATACTATGTGGTCGTATGCTGGTGCAATATCTGTTACAATAGGTCCTAACATATAGAATGGTGCGTTTTTACACATTTTTTTCTGAATGTTGATGTTTGTTTCAATTTCATTGATTGGTATGTGTCCTGGTCCTTCTACAATAGTTTGTACTCCTCTTTCTCTTGCTCTGTCTACTAATTCACCTAATACAATTAGTTCTTGTATTTGAGCTCTGTCTGTAGAGTCTGTGAGTGCTCCTGCTCTCATTGCGTTAGCCATACTTAAACATACATCATATTCTTCTACAATATCAAGAACTTGATCGTAGTTTTCATATAATGGGTTTTCACAGTCGTTGTGTACCATCCATGAGGATATGAATGAACCTCCACGACTTACAAGTCCACCGTTTCTTCCTTGTCTTTTAAGTCTTTTTAAGGTTTCTCTGTTTACAGAACAGTGAATAGCCATAAAGTCTATCCCGTCTTTTGCTTGTTTTTCAATGTTTTTAAGCATGTCATCTGGGTCCATGTTAATTGCTGAACCATCTTTTTCTATTGCTTCTACAGCTGTTTGGTATATAGGTACGCTACCTACAGGTTTTTTAGTGTTTTTAAGTACAGTTCTTCTTATGTTGTCTAAGTCTCCACCTATACTTAGTTCCATAAGTGTGTCTGCTCCTGCTTCTTCAGCAATTTTTGCTTTTTCTAATTCCATGTCTAAATCATTAATATCAGTGGATGTACCTATTGTTGCATTTACTTTTGTTCTTAAGTTTTCACCTATACCCACTGCTACTGTTTCTCTTTGGTTGTTATCTGGAATTGCAATGTATCCTTTTGCAACCATTTTTCTTATATATTCAGGATCTAATTTTTCATCAGCAGCCACGGTTTTCATAGCTTCAGTAATGTTTCCTCTCATTGCTTCTAGCATTTGTGTCATATTATTTAACTCCATATTTGTTATGTTCTAATGGGATAATTCTTGTTAGAAATTATTTTTTTTTAATATTGTTTTTCTAATATTTTTTTTATCCCTTTGTTTTAGACTAATTACTACTAAGATTTATTGAGTATATAAAGGTTTAGAAAAATCATTAAAAAACACCATTATTTTTTTGTCTTTTTGGGACTTTTTCTTATGGAACTTTATTTTTTTACAAAAAATATGAAGCTTTTTAGACTTTTTTCAAGTAAATTGTAATCTAATTATTACAAATTAATAAAAAAGTATTATAACATACTGTAAAATAAGTATTTTTCATGAAAAATATTACATAAAATTAAAAAAATAGGAAAAAATGAAAAATAAAATCAAGTATTTTTTATAGTATATTTTATTCCTCATTGGGCCATGTGTCATTCATCTTAATAAGTGCTTGTTCTCTAGTTGGAATATTTGTCTGTGTACCCTGGGTTTCTACAATATATGATGATACAGTACTTGCAAATCTACCACATGTTTTAAGATTATTGTCTCTTAAATATAAACTTAAAAATGCTGCCTTGTATGAATCACCAGCACCAGTAGGGTCGAATGATTTGGTAGGTACGGCTTCTATTTTTAATGGATCTTCTCCTTTAACATAGATTAAACTTCCTTTTTCACCAAGTGTTTGAATAATCATATTTGGTCCATTTTTCATTAATTCATCAATATTCTTCTCTAGTAAATCACAGATATGTTCAATTTCATGTTCATTACCAAATAATATATTACAATTAGCAACTACTTCTTTTAAATCATTAGTACTATAGAGATGTAAATCCTGTCCTGGATCGAATGATACTAATTTATTTTGTGAATAAGCATATTTTCCTGCTTTTATATTATATTCAGGGTCTCCTGTTGCAAGATGCACAGCTTTAGCTTTATCAATAGCTTCTTTAGGTACTGGACTTTCATGATATTTTTTAGCAGCTCCCCAATAGAAATAAAACATTTGTTCATCATCAGGATTTGTTAAACAAAATGCTGTAGGTGTTTTATGTTCTTGGGATAGTATCATATCAGATATGTCAATATTTTCATTAAGTAATTCTTTTTTATAATCACTATCTTCAAAGTCATTACCAACACAGGATATAAGACCAACATCTAATCCCATTTTACTTGCAACAACAGCAACATTACCAGCAGCTCCACCATGTAATGTTTCCATATTATCTATTATAGCTGAGGTATTAATTTTTGAAAATTCTCTTACTTGCATAATATAATCAAAAGCAGTATGTCCTAATACTAGTAAATCTACGTTTTTCATTGTTATCCTCCATATTTAAGTTGGATTGTTAAATCTATGATTTTTTTTTCATAATGTATATTGAAGTTTTTCAATATGCCTATTATAATCATATGTCTAAATAAGATTATACAATTTTTTATTATATTGTAGTAATTTATAATTATAATCTTGAATAAAAAAAATAGTATAGTTAATATAAAGGAAAAATATTCGATGTTTAGAGAGAAATTATCTGATTATTATGATAGAGATGTTATCTTTTCTATTATAATGGGAATAATAGTAGGATTACTTGTTGTATATATCTGTATTATATTTAATCTAGCAATATGGGGATTTAATATATATCTTATATTTGCACCATTAATTGCAGGTTTTGTAGAAACATATCTTTCTCAAAAATTAACAAATACAACATCTGGAGCTATTAGTTCAATAGTATTATTTATAGTAACAAATCTTATTGGCTGGCTATTTCCAGCACAGGCAATTACATGGAATGTATTTACTATTGGTGGAATAGCAATAATGTTACAAGCAGCATTTCCATTAACAGTAAACTACATTCTAATATTTTTATTACTGTTGTTTGTCTATATCTTTGGTAGAATTGGTGGTTTTATAGGGTTGTTATTTGATAAAAATCTATTTGATGCTCCAAAGAAGATAAGTGATATAGGTGATATGGATGAATTAAATATTTTAATTTTAAATAATCAGCCAAAGATACCAATAAAAGAATATCATGGACTTGTATTTGCAGAGGAAATATTTGAATTTGAAGAAAAAACCCATAATGAAAGATTAGAATATTTAGGTTCTAATTTAAGTAAAAAAAAGTCTATACAACATAGAGACTATCTTATTGCAAGGGATTATATTCTATTAATACTTGAAAAAGAGGCAGTTAAACTTAATGCTAATGCTATTATTGATATTGAAATAGAATATACAAATTATAATCAACAGTTACCTCCAGATATGTTAATGGCAGCATATGGTACTGCAGTAACTATTGATGAAAAATATTTATAAAAAAAAAGAAGATGGATTATTGTTCCCATCTTTTTCTATCTAATAATTCTTGTTTTTTACCTGCATTCCATCCACCAGAAGCAGTTTCTGCATGACCTACTTGTTGAACATATCCTGTAATTCTATCATACCATTCAACATTTCTAGTTTCTCCACAATGTGTACATTTAGTTTGTAATCCTTTCATCAATGTTTTACAATTTATACAGAAACTTAAAGCACTACTGTATGCCCAGAATCCAATATCTGTTTTATGTGTAATTTTATTAGTTAAACTCATTAAACTATCAGGGTCACTGTATGATTCTCCCATAAATGCATGGAATATGTGTCCACCTTGTGTTAGAGGATGATAGTCTGATTCAATTCTTATTTTTTCTGGTAAACTTAGTGAGGTATCTACAGGTACGTGGCTACTGTTTGTATAGTAGGAAGCATTACTATCTCCATTACATATTACTTGGTCAGGATATTTTTCTCTGTCCATGGTTGCAAATCTATATGCAGTACTTTCTGCTGGTGTTTGTATAACTCCCCATCTTAGTCCTGTTTCTTTCTTAAGTTCATTTGCTCTGTCATTTATGTGTTGAATTACTTTTAATCCAAGATTATTTGAGTCTTTATCTTCAAGTCCAGCACCAGTTTGTGCAAGAAGCATTTCATTTAATCCTACAAATCCAAAGGATAATGTACTGTTATCAACCATGTAATATGGATCTTCACCCATTTTTTGTGTTAAAAATGGTAGTATGTTGTAATCATTTAAACATTTTAGGGCTCTTTCACGTCTAAGTAGTAATACATCTTCTACTATTTTCATGTAGTCATCTAGGTAGTCGAAGATTTCTGTTTCATCACGTGCATTATATCCAATTCTTGGAAGGTTCATTGTAACATATGCAAGATTTCCTGTTCTTAAACAATCTTTTTCCCAGTCACCTGTCCAGTTATCTGATAATCTGGTACGACATCCCATGTAATTTGCCATGTTTCCCATGTATTTTGGTAACATATTTATGAAGTATGCTGTTCCAAATTTAGCAGATAAAAAGTGTACTCTTTCAATATCTTCGGTAAATTCTGGTGTTAAACATTCTTTTCTTAGGTAGTATATTGTATTTGGGAAAAGATGTGGTTTTCCCTCTGCATCTCCTTTAATTAATGCTTCAGTGAATGCTCTTTGGAGAAGTCTTACTTCTTTTTCATAATCTCCATATACTCCCATTACTTTTCCACCAGGTCCATATGCTGGTTCATTTTTAAGGAAGTCTGGTACAGTAAATTCGAGTCCTATACTTGTAAATGGTACTTGTCCTCCACGTGCGGCATATGCCATGTTTAGGTTGAATATTAACATTTCAACAGATTGTTTTATTTTTTCATATGGAAGTCCTGCTGCAAATGGTGCTACAAACACATTCCATAGACTCATTGCTTGTCCACCACTCATGTTTTGTTGTGCAGCTAACATTATTTCTCCTGAATGATTCATTAATGTTTCAATATGGTTTGGACATCCTGCTACACTAGTATGGTCTCCTGTTCCATCTACTTTTAATCCATATCGTATGAATTGTCTTAGGTCGTGTTGTAAACAGTTTATTGGTCTTCCTGCAAAGAATTCTAAATCATGTATATGTACTGTTCCATTCATATGTGCATCTGCCAAGTTATGTGGTAATATATTTAGTAGTGCATATTGTTTTAGAGATTCATCTGCAACATATTTATGTATTGTTTCAGGGTTATGCATCATATTTGCATTGTCTTTATTTCCTGATTCTATTAGATTTGTTATGTTGTATACTGGCATTCCTAGTCTTGTGTATTTTCTTCTTAATGATTCAAGACCATTTTCTGTTAGTTTGGTATTAACCATTTCTCTAATTATTGGTGCTGTTAGATAGTCAAGTTGTAGTTTTTTAAGTTCTTTATATACTTCTGTTGCTATTTTATCTGCTAGTTTTGGTGTTGTTTGTGTTTCTTGAATTAATGTATTTGCAATTTTTGATTTATCAAATGCTTCTATTGTATCTCTACCTGTTCTTACACGTAGTGTGTTGTTGTTGTAGTATTTGTCTGCTAGTTTAGTGTTTTCTTTTTGAAGTAGTTTGTATATTAGGTTTTTGATTTCTTTGGTTGTTATGTTATCATGTGCTTTTTTAGATACTTTGTATGCTATTTTTTCTGCTAAACCTAATGGGATATTAATCATAATACATGATTTTACGAGTTTTTCATAACTGAATTTTTCCTTTATTCCATCATTTTTTATTACATGAATTTCATTAAGGTTATATGTATCTTGAATTGTTTCAGGATCTTTCATCATAATTACAACTTCCATTTTTTTCTATAATTTATTCTTTGATGTAAGTAATATTTAAATTCTTACGAAAAGTAGTTCTAATCCATTGAAACTATACTTAATTTTTAAATAAAAAAATAGTTGGGGGTTAAACTAGTATTTTCTAGAAAAATGCATCTAATGAACTCTGTTTAGATTTGTCGCTTTCAAATAAGGAGTTAATTCCTGTCTCTAATATTTCAATACGTTCTACAACATACGGATTTATTGGATATCTGTGTGATAAATCCTTAGATATGTCTAGATACTTAAGAACAGATCCTTTTGAAATACTTAAAATTAAGTTATTTCCACAAGTACATTCTCCCGATAGTGGAATACGTCTGTATTTAGCTCCACATTTAGTACACCTTACTTTCTGGCGTGAGAATGCTCTAATATTTCCTGCCATATCAGGTAGGAAGTGGGAGTTTAAAACACCCTCTACAACACCTTTTTGATCAACTGCTCTTAGTAGTTCGGCAAGTGCAATTTGACTTTCAACTTTGTCTGTCATAGTCTGTAGAGTCTTATACAAACAAATTTTTGGTCCGGCATGTATCGAACTAGTTGGATGGGAATACATAAGACCATGATACTGATTATCAGTACCTAATCTTGATTCCACATTATCAACTAAATCATTAACATCAGATGGTTTAACACCACCTTCTTCAGTTTTATGATAAATTTCTAAAGGAATTCTTTTCATACAATCAATATTATGTGATTCATCATCAATTTCCTCAGGATCAATTCTAATACTTAAAACTAAAGGAGCATCCATACTTCCACCACGAGTACTTGGAAGATATGTTTTACCAAAGTTTAACAATGCATCTAGAAGTAACATTACAGCATCTTCATCACTATCACAATTTCGTCTTTTTGCAGAATGGAAATAAGGATGTGCATAACAACAGGATGCCTTAGTAAATCCTACAATACGTCCTAAAACACCAGCAGATGTGTGTGGTGCAAGACCTGCAATTAAATGACCAACTAAATCAACCCTATTTTCAGCATTATAAAATGGTTCCATATGATAATAACGTATGAGTAAATCATCAATAAATTTAGAAACCTTTAGAAGATAATCACCACAACTTTCACTAACAACAATATCCTGAATCTTAATTTCAATAATTTGATTATCATTAGTTATAGGCTTGCCATATATATCTTCAGTATATCCCATTTCTAGAATTTTTTCATATGGAACTCCAACTTCCCTTGGAATAAAATGTGTTAAGGGCAAATCTGTAGAATCATGTCTGATAGTACCATCACGATATGTGAAAACATCATTACGAGCACGTAAAATACCTTTTTCTAATGGTTCAGGATATTTATCCTCAGAAATCAATCCTTTAACACCTTTTACCTCATCTAAACGTCTTACATTAACATTCTCAAATGCATCCATAAGTAACTTATCTAATTTAATATTCTTAGCAGCAGAACTTTCAAGCTCAGTTCTACTTCCACAAACAGGACACAAAGCCTTAAATGATGAAACTTTACAATCAGGATTAGTACATTTACACTTAGCAAGTGTTACCTTGATAGTACCTTTCTTTGCAGCCTCAACAATGTTACGAATATTACCAGCATAATTTCCAATAGGGAAAAGTGAATGAGGGGCAGGTTTCATAAGACGTTCCTTAGTTTTTTCAGGACGACCTACACGACCACCTATATAAGTTGGAGCCTTAGATTTAATAGAAACTGGACTAATCATATTAACAGCTTCAATAGTTTCCATATCTTCATCTGGAGATAATGTTTTATTAAGAACACTCATCAAAGTATATAAATTATCATTAGACATAATTAATGATTTATTATTCACATGATGTGGAATTCCAAGAACTTCAATAATTCTTTTATGATAATCAATAGGTATACGATTCATATCAGATTTAAATACATCTTCTGGACTATCAATTAAACTATATAAATAATTGTGCAAGTCATTCAATTCCTCTTTTGTTACATCATTATAATAAAATGTAAACTTAGGATGAAGTGGTGTATTTGTTTTTTTAGCAATATCAAATGCTTTTTTAGCATCAATATCTAATTTAAGAAGGGCATTTAACTCCATATTCTCATTAAAATCAATTCCAAACGTATCATGAGTTTCTTTAAAGTATTCTGAAGCTTCAATTTCTTGAGCCCACCATTCCTCACACCAAGCTGAAACATCAAGTGGAATATTTCCACGAAGATATTCTCCAAATGCAACAAGCATATCACCAAGGAATATTATTTCATTAACATCTCTTCTAATACTAATTGCCTTGGACACATCATTTACCTGAATAACATCACCATTTTTTAACTTAACAATAGGTCCTTCAATAGAATCACAAGGTACAACACAATTACCTTTACCAGGTTTTTCAATTTTCATCTGTGTACCTATAGCTAGAAATTCAACAATTTCCATGGTAGCAGGATGTATAGCCATAGAAGCTAAACCACTATCACGTGTACGTCCATATCGTAGTCTAAAACCACCTTTTGCACCAGGATATGACATAACTGGTCTTCCACCAATGATATCTTCCATGTATTTAGCTTTCTTCTTAGGTTTATTCTCTGAAGATTCTTCTTTTTTCTTCTCTTCCTCTTTTGTAGATTTAGGAGCTGTAAAATATTCAAGCCAATCCCATCCATCAATTTTAAGAGTTTTAGCATATTTAACAATCTTTCTTGATTTTTGAATAACTCCTTCAGCAACAGCAAGAAGTGCTCCTCCACGAAGATTGTTAGTTTCTACACGTGGAAGATCTCTGTTTTGTACCTCAACAGGATCTGTTTGTTCACCAGTAACTTCTACAGGAATTCCTCTAATAGCTAATCTAACTTCATCAGGTGTAGGGGAATATTGAAGATTTGTTACTTCAGATTCATATAATTCAACTTCTTCAACATATCGCTCTATTTCATCATCAGTAGGTTTATATCTGTCAAGTCCTTGGGACATACGAATATAATCACCAAGAAGTACAGCTAGTGCAGCAGCAGTACCTCCAGCACTACGAATAGGTCCAGCAAAATACACACCAAAACATTTAGTTCCATCACTATTATCTTTAATTTTAACCTTAGCAATACCTTCTAGAGGAGCGGCTACTACTCCTTCTGTTAATATAGCAAGAGCAGTACGTATAGCACTATCTGCATTTGCTTCTTGAACTTCATAATCATTTGGTTGTCCTTCAACATCATCTTTAGTTGCAATTTCTTTAGCTATTTGGAATGCAACTTCTTCTCTTGACATACTTTTTTCTAATTCTTTTATTCTTTTTGCAACGCCTTCTGGACCAACAAGTCCCTCTACTCTTTCGGCCAAGTCCTTTGCAAGGGGTATTTCAGGTTCTAATTCTAAATCTTTTCCTTGTTTACGTGCTTCTCTGGCAATAGCATATAGTTCTTTAGTTTTTTCTTCAAGCATTCCAAAATAATCCATTAAATGTAGCCTCCATACTATGTATTTAATATTATTTAAAAAATATTAGTATTATAATAATATATGTTATTTGTAATTTATAGAATTTTACTACTATTAGAATATGTAGTATAAAAAAAAGTAAAGAAATAAAATTATTTTATTTTTATTTTATTTAAAAATAGGGGAATATTTCTATTTTCATTTATTGCATCTGTACATGACATAGTATCATAGAGAACATATGCCCACCATACAAAACCTATTAAAAACATGATAAATAATCCATAAGGTAGAGTTTTTAATAAATCTGAGAATATGAATGCTAATGTTATTTCAATTCCAAATTCAACTATGCCTCTATAATATAGTCCATTATATATATTTCCAAGTCCACAGAAAACAAAAGATAATGCAGTTGCAATGAACTTATTTTTTCTAATATTGTTTGTTATGTGAAGGCCTCCTTTTATATATGATAATATATTATTAATATATTAAATATTATTTCTTTAATTAATTCAATACTTAATTTATCAAATTACCATATACATTACGGGAACTCTGGTTAAAATAAGTCTTTATAAAAAAAGATAAAATTAATTCAATGATTATAATCACTGAATTTTAAATTAGAGTTATAAATAATAGTATAATTACAATTAATATAATTATAATTAATAGAATAATGGAGTGATTAATACTTTCATTAGAATCTGGCGTATTATCCTCATTTACCATAACTTCTGTGTTTTTATCATCAGATGTATCTTTTTTATTGATAGTTTCATCCGTAGTTGACGTGTCTATTTTATCAATAATTTCATCAACAGAAGTATCTATTTTATCAACACTTTCTTCTATATCTACATCAGCATCTGCAGTACCTTTAATAAATTTTTCTTTTCTTAAAAATTCAGTAAAGGATAATTTATCATCTTCACTTGTCATAACAGGTAACCTCCCATATTAGAGAATTAATAATTAATATATGATTTATCATTATTTATTATTATGGTTTTTTTAAGGGTTTTTTTTAAATAAAACTTTTATTTCTATCAGATTTATTTTATAATTCTTAATAAAATTTTTTTAATATAAAAAATACAAATCATAATATACATAACTAAGAAGAAATTAAAAAAACTATTATAATTATACATATAATAAAAAAATGGATTCTAAAAACGGGTGATAAAATGGTTGATAATAAATTAAATAAAAAATGGAAAGAAGATTTCTTTGAAATATTTGCAACAAAATCAGATGTTAAAGAGTTGGAAAATGCTGATAAAATTAAAATAGAACATTTTCCACCAGTATTAGGACAGTATTATCCAAGTAATATAGATGAAGATACACTCATTAAACTATGTGAAGGTAAATTATTTTTGACTAAATCAAAAAAACAACCTGATTATGATGATTCACTTATAAAAATAGATTATGAAAAAGTTATAAAAACACAATTAAACACATTAATGCAACAACAAATAGCTAAGTTACAAGAAGAAGATCCAAATTTCTTAAAGGATGATGAAAAGGAAATAATTAAGAAGTCATCATTTCCATTTATAAAATTAATGACTCTTGTATATTCTAAGGATACAAAGGATATGTCTTGTAATGATCAAAAACAATGGAAAGAATATATGAATCAATTTATTACCCAACAAATAGTTTTTTCAATAGTTAATACATATTATACAATGAAATTATATCAGGATAATATATACACAACCCTATTTCAAACACCATATAATAAGGATTATGTATGGAAGGAATATGGATATAATCATGAAGGAATCTGTGTAACATATAACTTTAAAGAAATAAGAAAAATAATAATAGAACAATTACAGAAAATATTCCCAGTATACTATATTAACAGTAAATCTGACATAAATTATGATGTATACAACTCTGTATGTGTATCACTTCTTAAAACAAAAGATAAAATAAATACATATGATAATCAATGGGCATATATAATGAGTTATAAATATACTGAAACTGAATATACGATGTTAGATAATTTATTAGAACCAGTATACACATATTCAATGACACATTCTAAAATAAATGAAATATTAAATGGAAATTATCTTGAAATTAAAGATAATCAACTTAACTATAACTATAAAAAATTAATAGAAAATCTAGTTGATGTTCTCAATTCAAATGAATTTCAAGAAGAACTTAATACTAAACTTCAAGAAGTATATGATATTACTCAAAATAATATTGATATAGACTTTATGAAACCAGAAGCAGTATATCTTGGAAGGGATTTTCCAGAAGAAAAAATAAAACAAATCAAGGAAATAGTACAAAAAGAAGATATCATGATTTTTAAAATTAAACAATCAGAAGATAAACTATTTAAAGCATTAATATAGGGATATACATGACAAATACTTCTTATGAAAAATTAGTTGAGGTATATGAAAAAATCAGTAGTACATCAAGTCGTCTAGAAAAACAAGATATTATAGCCGATTTTCTTATGTATATAAAAGAAACTGATGCTGATATAACATATGATATTACTCTATTACTTCAAGGTAAAATATTTCCACCATGGAGTGATAAAGAAATGGGTATATCAACTCAACTAATAATAAAAGCACTATCCAATCTATTAGGTGAAAGTACAAAATCCATAGAAAATAAGTTAGCAGAAGTAGGGGATATGGGGGAAATATCAGAGGAACTTATTAAGAATAACAAACAAGTAACATTCTTCAAAGTACCATTAACTGTTAAGAAAGTACTATCAAATCTTAGAAAAACAGAATCAATAACTGGAAGTAAATCACAAAACAAAAAAATAAACTATCTTCTAGAATTATATACTTCAGCTTCACCTCTCGAGGCAAAATATATTACAAGAACAATAACAGAAAGATTAAGAATAGGTGTGGGTGAAGGAACACTAGTTGAGGCAATAGCTCAAGCATATAATATTGATAAAGAAATTATTGATAGAGCATATATGTTATCAAATGATCTTGGAGAAGTAGCATCTCGAGCACAAGAATCCATAGAATCAGTAAAAAGCTTAACAATAACACCAGGAAAACCAATAAAACCAATGTTAGCACAATTAAGTCCAGGTATTAAAGAAAGTATTACTGAGATGAAAAAGGTAATATGTGAAACAAAGTATGATGGAATAAGGGTTCAAATTCATCACTATAACAATAAAACAAAGATATTTACAAGACGTTTAGAAAATGTAACAAATGCCCTACCTGAAGTAGTAGAATATATAGAAGAAGCCCTACCTTCTAAGGATTTTATTGTTGAAGGAGAAGTAATAGCAACAAAAGATAACAAACCAATATCATTCCAATACATACTTCAACGTGTAAAACGTAAATATGATATTGATAAAATGAGGGAGAAAATACCTTTAAAAGTATTTTTATTCGATGTATTATATTATGATAAGCCAACAGCAGAACTACCAATAATTCAAAGAAGACAATTACTTGAAGAGATTGTTACAACAAGTAAAAATGTGGAACTAAGTACTATGAAAATAGTTTCTCAAGAAAATTATACAGAAGCAGAAAAATTATTCACATGGTCTATAGATGAAGGACATGAAGGTATAATGTTTAAAGATGTTACAAGTCCCTATTCTCCAGGTAAACGTGGAAAAAACATGCTTAAATACAAACCATTACGTGAAACACTTGATTGTGTAATAACAGGTGGAACTTATGGTAAAGGTAAAAGAGCTAAATTCTTTGGATCGTATTTATTATCCTTACTTGATGAGAAAACTGGGGAATATAAAACATTAGTTCATGCAGCAACAGGTATGGATGATGATCTCTTAGCTTCCCTTACAAAACGGATGGAAAAACTAATAATATCTAAATCAGAACAGAACGTTCTTTTCAAACCAAAAGTAATACTTGAAATTGCATATAGTGAAATTGTAGAAAGTAATGAATATGAATCAGGTTATTCTCTACGTTTTCCAGCAATAAAAGGAGTTCGTGATGATATTGGTCTTGATGAGGTAGATACTTTAAGTAAACTTCATCAGATGATAGACTTACAAAAATAATTATTAATAATACTTGTCATATTATTAATAAAAGTCGTTATGCATGATAAAGAAATATTTAAAATAACATTAACAACAACAATACTGGGACTTATAGGATTAATTATCTTATCAGGGTATGTAAATCCAGAGGAGTTATCAGTAAATGAAATTGATAAATCAAAAATAGATAATCAAGTGAAAGTCACTGGAATTATTGAAAACTACACTATTACTAAAACTGGAACGATGATTATTACATTAAATGATGGAAGTAATGTGATAAAAGTAGTTATCTTTCCAAGTACCTCATTAAATACCACATTATATAATGGAATGAATATTACAGTTACAGCAAGGGTAGTAGAATATAATGGGGAGATGGAATTAATTATTGAGAAGTCAAAAAATTTAGAAATAAATTCTTAACTTCTCCTTATTACTTATTTTCCTGAAGTTAATTCTTTAATATCATCAGGATATTCACCAAATATTCTTTCTTTCAATGACATTTTTTTAATTTCAGCAAATATAACTCTATATTCTTTGTTTTCATTTTGAAGATTGTTATATTCTTTTTGTAATTTATTCAATGTTTCAACTATGTGTTTATAATCACTTCTTGCAGTACGTGTATCTTTTTGTTGTTGTTTTAATTCATTGTTAATAGTTTCAAACATTGCATTAATACTTTTATTGTCTTCTTTTAGTTGTTTGTATGTTTCTTCTAATTGTTGATAATTCTTTTGAAGTAATTTATTTTCACGTTCAGGATACTCTAATTTACTGTTAAGTTCAAGATTCTTTTTTTCTAATTCAATATTTTTATTATGTAGTTTTCTGTTTTTCTCTTCAATTTCTTTTAACATAGTATTAATATTATCAAGTTCATTTACAAGTTCATTGATTTTAGTATCTTTTGTATTTATATCATCTGTAAGTTCTTTATTTTGTGATTTCAAGTTACTTAATTGTTCATCATTATTTGATAATTCAAGTTCTTTGAGTTCATTTTTAATTCTTTGATTATCATCTAGTATGGAGTTAATTTTATTGGCTGTTATATCTGGGTTTTGAAGATATATTTCAATAAGCTGTTCAACAGTACTTCCAATATATCCTCTACTAGTACCATGATTTTCTTCAATAGCTTCTATAAATTCTTCCCATTTTTCTCCATTTTTAAATCTAATTGTTGCTGTTTTTGAACTCATATCTATGATTCCCTTTTTTCTTAAAAATATTCTATATGTATACATGATGTACACATTAGATTTCCTTTCAAATAGCTATATACTCATGTCTCATTCATTTAATATAATTATCATTTTTGTATGTGTACATGTATGTGTACATCATCAAATTGTTGTATTTTTTATTAAAATCATGTATTGTTTGTATCTTGTGTATTTCATAATTTTAATACATCTGTACCTTTTTTTTCATGAATATTTTAATGTAAACATTATGTGTACATTATTATAATTTAAGATTTCTTATCTATAATTATGTATGTTGTTACTTATAATCTTTTGGTTAATGTGTACATAATGTACACTCTAAAAAATAGTTCTAAATATTCTAATTCGATATATCTTCACATTAAAAATATTTTGTGTACTTTTGTGTACATGTTGTAAACATAAATTATCTGATGTATACTTGATGTACACAATTAAACTATATTTTCTAAAAATGTTATGTATTTGAATTTGATATATTCTTTTGAAGTATGTTGTTGTAATTAGGAGTAGTTGAATGTAATCTTCATGTGTACATATGAAAAAAATTTTTGAAGTTATATGATATTTTTTTTTATTTTTTCAATTTTCTAAAAAAATTATTATATCTTGAAAACATCAAATCATACTTTGTATACATTATGTAAACATATATAATATCTCTTGAATATACTAATATATGAACATATATTTGTTTTTGAATTATTTATTATAATCTATGTACACATGATGTATACATGAGTGTTATTGGTTTTTATTTAAAAACAACACACAAAAGTATAGTATAGTTAATGTTTACATAAATCTTATTTTTGTGTACATTTTCTTTTCATGTAATTATTTTAGTAAAGATAAAAAACTATTACAATTATAACTATTAATTATAATTATAAAAATAATCTAAAGGGACATCTATGAATATTAACTTTAATAATAAGAAATTAATTCTATTACCAGCAACTATCACATGTATCATATCCTTATTGTTAGTATATAAATTTACATTTCCAATATCATGGGATGTATATTATCATATACATATGGCTAATTTATATATGACAAATGGCCTTGTATTTTGGGATTATTCAACAGTAGCACCACATGGTAGACTCATAATGTATCCTCCATTGTTTCATTTGTTTTTAGCAACAATTTCAAACATAACACATATATCACTTGTTAATATTACTAGATTTTTACAACCAGTATTTGCATTCTTTGTAATCTATATTATATCCTACTCATCATACAGATTATACTCAATAAAGCATGGTGTAATTACGGGTTTTCTTGGAATGTTATCCTTTGTAACATTTAATAGATCAGTAATATGTACTCCTGCAACAATTGCCATTGCACTTTCAATGATTGTATGTGTGCTATTTTTTATTGGATTTAGAGATAATAATAAGAAAGACATACTATTATCAGCAATATTTCTAGGATTAATATGTAATCTACACATGGCAACATCCATCATGACAATTGGGGTTGTAGGGTTATATGGTCTTATACAATTAGTTAGAAAACAATTAAATAGTAAATATCTTTTAATATACATTATAATATCCATGATTATAGCACTACCATGGTGGTTATATATTCTGATAAATTATGGGTTATTTTTCAATTCAATAGCAGGAAATCCACTTTTTATTGGAGTATATTTCTATAAATATTATGGTATTATTCCATTGTTATTTACTATAATAGGATTTTACACATTATATAAAAACAAATCTAATAAATCACTATTTCTAGTAGTATGGTCTTTATCATTGGTACTACTAAGTCAAGTAACATATCTTGGGGTAGAAACAGTTTCAATTAGAATTCTAGAAGTGGCAAGTTATCCATTAATACTAATTAGTGGTGTAGGATTTATAGAAGTATGTAATTACATTAAAAATAAAAATATGGAGAAATTATTAGTAATACTTCTTGTTATATTCTCAGTACTAAGTGTAGTTGCATATGTGGATAGTTATACACCTGATGTATTAGCAGATAATGATTATAATACTACACTTATTCCAACAGAGATGCATATGGTAATAGATCCTATTGGAACAATATCAAAACCATCTATTATATCTTCCAGATTTTCTGATGCAACTTTAGCTCATGACAGATACCATGTCATGTCTTGGTTTGTAAATAATAGTGATGGATCACTTCTTGTATCAGAAGATTCTGTTATGGATACAATTGTTGTATCAACTAGTAATACACCAGTTGTTTATGGAGGATTTACTGAATCTATTCCAGTGTATGTTGTAGATCCTGTACATATAATAGAAAATCATTCAACAGAAAGTGAGTTATCTGATTTAGGTGTAGGTTATATATTACTAAAACATGATACACCAATACCCATATATGCACAAAATATATACTCAAATTCAAATTATAAAATATGTATTATAAAAGATAGTTACAGGAAATAAGATAATGAAATATAAAATATTAGCAATCATAGTAATTGTAGTACTACTTGGTATATTTTCTACTAAATTCCTCTACACAGATTCTATGGATATTGATAATAATACACTGGTAATATCAGTATGTACTGGAAATATGAGGGGATTGGAAACAGGAATTTCTGTATATGCTGGATATAATAAAGCACCACTAGTACTATCTGATAGAACATTACCTCAACAATTAGATTCATGGTTACCATCATTTATTAAAAAAAACAATATTAAGAAAATAGTGGTTGTTGGACCTATCACTGCTAAACAACTACTACAACTACATATGTGTGGTGTTGAAGTTAAACAAGTCTATGGTAAATCTATACCAGACATATTAACAAAAGTTGCAGATAACACTCCAACTAAAAATAATGATACACTTATATTTTCAGCATCAGATCCACTTGCAGGAGTTCTTGGAGCATATACAAAAACACCAGTTTTTATCACAGCAACAAATGAAACATATAATTCTGCAGATGTATTAGATACAAAATATGATGAATATATTAAAACACATAATATCTCACACATAATAATCGTGGGAAATCTACCAGAATCTCTTAAAAATCAGTTAAAATCATACAATACAACAATTGAAGAATTATCTGGAAGAAACAGTGTAGATGTTAGTATCAATGTAAATAATAAACTTAAGTCATTAGGTCTTTTAAATAATACAACACAAGCATACTATGGATTTTATGGTGAACTACCCACAATAGTTCCACTTGTTATTCAAAATAATGCAATGTTAATAGAAGATTCATCAAATCATGGGGATATAAGTGATTATATTAAAGAAAATAACGTTTCAAAAATAACACTTACAAGAAATACAGAATCAGATTATATACAAATGGAAGAATCAGATTATATATCATCAAAAATTATAGATGAATTTAGAGAAAATAATATACATACAGAATTTCTTACAAATAACAGAACACTAGATGAAGCCACAGGATTGTATGATGTGAAAATAAACAGTATTGAAAATGTTAAAAATCATACAAAATATATAAATAACACTACAACTGGAAAAAGTATGGAATCAAGTCCTCCATTAATAGAAATGCTTAATTATACATCTGTAGTTGACTCAAATAATATATCTGTAAATATAACAAATAATAACAACACATATAATGTAAAATGGAGTACAATACATCCATATACTTGGAAAAAAATCAGTAATAATGCTTATTATGCAACATCAAATACTGGATATGAATACTTCTGGAATTATGATGAAAATACATGGACTGTTGACTATAAATACAATAACACATCATATTATCAAGTTAAATGGATAAAAAATACTGATAATACATGGACTGAAATGCATCCTACAAATAACTACACATGGAACTATGATGGAAATAAATGGGCATGCTATAAAAATTCACAAATGATATATTATATATCTAAAAAATAACCACCTCTTTATCAAATTTCTTTTTTTTAAATAAAAAAATGTATAATTTATAAAAAGTATATAATAATACATATAATAAAAAACTATTTTATTTAATAAAGAAGAGTTAATTTAAGAATATAGGAGAACAAAAACATATGAAACAATTATTTGGGACATTTGGTGTACGAAGAGTAGCAAACACAGTTTTAACTCCAGAATTTGCATCAAAAATTGCAGCAGCTTATGGAACAAAAGTTAAAGGAACAATAGCAATAGGATCAGATCCAAGAACATCCTCTGAAATGATAAAACACGCCGTTACAGCAGGATTATTATCAGTAGGATGTGATGTGGTTGATTTAGGAACACTACCAACACCTGCAGTACAGTATGCAGTAAGACAATACTATGATGGTGGAATCATGGTTACAGCTTCACATAATCCTCCAAAATATAATGGATTAAAATTATTGGACTCTGATGGTATTGGAACTCCTGATGATTTGGAAGAAGAAATTGAAGATATTTACTTTAATGATAAACAAGAACGTGTAACTTGGGATAAAATTGGAAAAGCATATAAAAGAGATATTATTGATGAATACATAGATGAAGTGCTAAAAAGAGTAGATGTAGACACAATAAAACAAGCAAATCTAAAAGTAATTCTAGATGCAGGATCTGGAGCTGCATGTTCAACAACACCATACATTATAAGAAAATTGGGATGTGACATAACAACACTTAATTGTCAACCAGATGGAGCATTCCCTGGACGTAATCCAGAACCAACAGAAGATAATCTACAAGATCTTATAAAAGTAGTTAAGGCAACTGGTGCAGATATTGGAATTGCACATGATGGTGATGCAGATAGAACAATATGTATTGATGAAAAAGGACAATTTGTTTTTGGAGATAAATCATTTGCACTTGTTGAAAAATCTATGCTTGAGAAGAACAATGGTGGAAAAATAGTAACTACAGTTGCAACAAGTAATGCAATAGCAGATATAGCACTTGAAAATAATGGTGAAATAATTCTAACAAAAGTAGGAGATCTTGTAGTTGCACGTAAATTACAGGAAGTAGATGGTTTATTTGGTGGAGAAGAAAATGGTGGATTAATATTCCCTGACTTTGTATATGGAAGAGATTCTGGACTAGCTACAGCAATGCTTCTTGAAATAATAGCTAAAACAAAACAACCACTATCCCAATTAATTAGTCAATTACCAACATACTTCTCAGAAAAAAGAAAAGTTGAATGTCCTGATGATAAAAAAGCTACAGTTGCAGAAAATATAATTAAAGACACAACAGAATATGAAGTTGACACAACAGATGGTGTTAAAGTAATAACAAGTGATGGATGGGTAATAATAAGACCATCTGGTACAGAACCAATATATAGATGCTTCTCAGAAGCAAAAACTCCTGAAAAAGCAACAGAATTAGCTGATTGGGGAATGAATTTAATTAAGAAATATTTAGATTAAATTTCTCTTCTTTCTACTTTTTTTATTTACAAGTCCCCATGGACAAACTTTAATACATAATCCACATAATCTTGGACGATTTTGTGCCTCTAATTTATTAAAATAATCATTACAGGCATATGCATCATAACGTGTTTCTCTTGAATTTTCTTCATTAAATTCAATATTTTTAATAGCATGTGATGGACAGTTAACTGAGCATAATCTACATGTTCCACAACGACTAGGAACTTGTTTTTTAGCATATGGTAGAGGTGCATCTGTGATAATGGTAGCCCACCTGATTCGTGGACCATAATATGGATTTATAAGTAAACAACTCTTTCCAATCCAACCAAGACCTGCAAGATTTGCAACAAGTTTATGTGAAATATCACCCTTTAATTTATCTTTAGAAACAATAGATGAAGCATCAATAAATTTTGCCATATACTTATGTTCATGTAATATGGATTCTATTTTAGTACCTATTTCATTTAATTTAGAGTTTATTTTAATGTATGTTTGAAGATATTTTTCCTCTATTTCAAGTATGTCAATTGTATCAATAATCTCATCAGGAATATTAATACCAATACTAATAGCATGGGGATACTTATTAAATTGGGAATTTATATCTGGATTAGGTGTCATATTTTTCATATTTGCATAACCATAAACTGTAACTTCCTCTTTACAAATCTTATCTATCATACTTATCATTATAACAAAAACTTCCTATAATCTATTTTTTAGTATTTTTTATATATTATATTAGATAAATCTTATTAATAATGCAATATATTATATTAAAATAATATATATTTTTTTAGTAGATAAAAAGCAATTTTCTAATAATCAATCAACTACAAGTTATGACTATAAATTTATAATTAGTGGAGGGTAATATAATGGATAATAACACTATTCAAAAAGAAATAGCAAGTCGTGTTAAAGACATGAGAGAAGTATGTGAAATTAGTGTACAAGAAATGTCTGAAAAGTTAGATGTTCCAGTTGAAACTTATACAAAATATGAATCTGGAGAAATAGATATTCCAGCCAGTATTCTTTATGAAGCCTCAATAATATTTAATGTAGATACAAGTTTATTATTAACAGGTGAAGATACAAGAATGAGTGTTTTTACAGTAACACGTAAAGATAAAGGAGTAAGAGTTGATCGTAGAGAAGCATATGACTATGAAAACTTAGCTTCAAATTTTACACATAAGGCAATTGAGCCATTTATTGTTACAGTAACACCACGTAAAGATAACTATATGCCAGAACCAAACTATCATAAAGGATATGAATTTCTTTATGTATTAGAAGGACAACTTAGAGTATATATTAAAGACAATACAATTGACTTAAATCCTGGAGATTCAATGTATTTTAATTCATTACATAAACATGCAATGATAGCATTAGGAGATAAAAAAGCTAAATTCCTAGATATACTAAATTATAAAGGTGAGTAGATTAAATGACATCATTATTAAATAGATATGTTCCAAGAACAGAATTTGATTCTTATGAAGATTTTAATGAGAATTTAAAAATAACAGTACCTGAAGATTTTAATTTTGCATATGATATTGTTGATGTATATGCAAAAGAACAACCTGATAAAGTAGCACTATCATGGTGTGATGATAATCAAGAAAAAATATTCACATTCAGTAATTTAAAACAATTAAGTGATAAGGCTGCAAACTTCTTTAAATCATTAGGAGTTACAAAGGGTGATAGAGTATTATTAACACTTAAAAGTCGTTATGATTTTTGGTATTGTATGTTAGCATTACATAAATTAAAAGCAATAGCAGTACCTGCAACACACATGTTAAAACCTGAAGATATTGAATATAGGATAGATGTTGCTGGAATTAAAACTGTTGTAACTATTCGTGAAGATGGTGTTCCAGAAAGCTATGCTGAAGTTGAAAAAACATTAGGTCTTAAGTTAAACAAAGTATTTGTTGGAACAGAAGATATGCCTGGATGGTATGATTTAAGAAAAGAAGTTAAAAAAGCTTCAGATAACTTTGAACGTCCAGTATATGATGATGATTCAGTTGAAGATACTTCTGTAATTTTCTTCTCATCAGGTTCAACAGGACAACCAAAAATGATTAAACACAGTTTTGGATATCCATTAGCACATATTGTAACTTCCAATTACTGGCATCAGGTGGTGGATAATGGATTACATTACACCATAGCAGATACTGGTTGGGGAAAAGCATTATGGGGTGAAATATATGGTCCATGGATTTCAGGTTCAGGAATATATATCTATGATTATGATAGATTCCACCCATATGAAGTTTTATCTAAGGCATTAGAACATAAAATCACGACATTATGTTGTCCACCAACAATGTACAGGTTCTTTATAAAAGAAGATATTGATAACTTGGACTTTTCTTCATTACAACATGCAACAACTGCTGGTGAACCATTAAATGATGAAGTATTCTATAAATTTAAGGAATTAACAGGTCTATCTATACGTGAAGCATTTGGTCAAACAGAAACAGTAGCTACTATTGCAAACTTCCCATGGGTTGATATTAAATTAGGTTCAATGGGTAAACCTGCACCATTGTTCAATATTAAATTGTTAAATACTGATGGATGTGAATGTGATGTTGGTGAAGAAGGTGAAATAGTATTTGATATTTCTGAAGGTTATCCATTAGGATTATTTAAAGGATACTATAATAACCAAGAAAAGACTGATGAAACAATATATGATGGATATTATCATACAGGGGATTCTGCATGGATTGATGAAGATGGATATTACTGGTATAAAGGTAGAATTGATGATGTAATTAAAAGTTCTGGATATAAGATAGGTCCATATGAAGTTGAAAGTGCATTACTATCACATAGTGCAGTATTAGACTGTGCAGTAACTGGTATACCTCATCCTATAAGAGGACAAATTGTTAAGGCAACAATTGTTTTAGATAAGGGTTATCAACCATCTCAGGAGTTAACAAAAGATATTCAAAATCATGTAAAACATGTTACAGCACCATATAAATATCCTCGTGCAATTGAATATGTTGATGAACTTCCAAAAACAATTAGTGGTAAAATAATGAGGAAAAAAATCAGACTTGAAGATGAAGAAAAATTCAAGAAATAAATTTCCTCATCATACTTTTTTTCAAATATTTCTTTTAAACATTCTTGATTTTTAATATACGTTATTGAAACAACTCTTTTCATTGATTTCCAGATTTATTCGATGGGATTTAACTGTGAGGAGGATGGTGGTAAAAATATTATTTTAATATTAAGTATTCGCATGATTTTTGGAATATATTTGGATTTATGTATATATAATATAATGATTTCTTTTTATTTTTTTAATCTATCTTTTAAATTTGATTCTTTTTAAGTATTTTGTCCTGTTATTTTTAATATCATCATATTCTGTGTTGATTTTGTTAATATCGAATTGTATTGTATGGATTAGTTGTTCTTCTGTTAATTTTTTTTTTGATTTGGTTCTGTTTTTTTGTTTTGGATTATAATTCTTTTCTATCAATTTTAAGTTTTTTTATCAGATGATGCCACGTTATTTTTTAGTTAAATTTTCATTATATACTAAATTATTATTTAATAGTTTTAATTATTCATTATTCATATTTAATATTTGTATATCTGCCATAAATTGTATCATAGGTATAATTCTGGAGTTATCAATAAAATTTATTAATAATTTTTCATTTATAGGCTGAAATTCCCATATTTGGTTATATAATTATTTGAATCTCATTTAACTCTATTTTTATCTCTAGTCAATTGTAAAATTCTCCTACAATTATGTAAATTTTGTCTAATTCTTTGATTATCAAATTTAACTATTGATTTTTTAAATTTTATTCATTATATGTTTTTTAATTGAAGTTTAACATAATATGATCTTTTAGTATAACGTAAATGTGGCTTGGAATAAGGAAATTCCACATTGAATATAAATTTAGTTTATGCTAATAATAATAAAGTTTATTATTGTATTACTACACAGGTACTAATTGTAAATAGTATGATTAATTTATGAATTTTTATTAACTTTATGTTGAGGAAAGTTTATACATAAATTATAGATATTTATAACCAATTTAATTAATAAAAAGAAAATGGAGGTTGGGGTATGATCAATAAGAAAGCTATCGTGTTTCTATTATTATTATTTATAACTATTGGTGTTGTATCAGCTGTTGATTCATCAAATATTACTAATAATATGGAAACTTCTTCAGTAATGGTGTCACATGAAGATAATAATGATGTACAATTAGTTCATAATAGTCACACAGAATCAAAGAATCAAATAGAATCAAAGAGTTACACAGAATCAAAGAATCAAATAGAATCGAAAAATCTTTCTTCGAAAACAAGTAATATCAATGTTGGTATAAATTATCAATATGAAGATGATAGTGATATTAATCCTACAATAACAGTGAAAAATACTAAGAATATTAAATTAAATATATCAAAAACATATGATAATAATTTTAATTTTTATTCAGTATTTGTAAATCATACTGATTTAGATACCAAATTTAAAGTATCTGTTTCAGTACCAGGATATAAATCTCAAACAAAAATTTATGATATTACTAACACAACCAGTATTGTATTTAATTTAAAAGCAACAGATAGTTATCAATTAGGTAGATCTATCATTTCAATTGCAGATAATAAACTTAATTTCTCATCAGCTGATGATATATTAGTTATAACTACTGCAGGAGTACCTAAATACAAAAATCATACATCAGAAGATGTAATGGAAGCTATTGTAAACTATGCTGATGGTAAAATAAGTGCAGGTAAGGGTAATTTACTAATGTTACGTCAAAAAGCAGTTGATCCTATTGACACTTGTTTTGTTGTGAAAAAAGGAAATAAATTAACTGCATTAGTATTCTTAAATGCATCAACAAAATATTCATATTATGGAACTATCTCTGAAAATATGACTAAAAAAGAATGGAATAATTTCTATAGATCAGTTGGTGAAGATGATGCATATTCATTTGCTAGTTTAACTAATGGATGGAATGCTAATGTAACTTACTTAGTACTTCAAGAAGCTGCTTTCCATGGACATATATGTGAAGGTACCCTTGGAGGATACACAATAACACAAGCATTATTACAATATTATCCACCTGTAAAAGCTACAAATAGTACTGGTGGTTATTATGGGGATTTAACATCATATAAAGTATTAGGAATTCCTGGAGACTCAGCTAATGATGCAGTATTATTTTTCCTTGATGCAACAGCAGGAAAAAGTGGATATGTTGGTTTCAACACAACATCTACTGGTGCAAAAAGTAATATGATTGGATTTATAAGATGGTATCCTGGTTCTATTGGATATAATAATATTACAAATGCATATGAGGTACAAAAAGCAGGTTCTGGAACAATTATTGTAATGGAATATGACTCTGAAAATAATAAAAAATTATTTGTTAAAGAAACTGGTATTACTAGTGAAGGTACATTAGAAGAGTTAAAATATAATACATGGTGGATAAATAAAATTAATACAAACCCTGCAAGTTTAGTTAATATTGTGATTGAAAAAGAAAATTTAACAGAAGAACAATATTACTACTTAATAGGTTTAGATAAGGATATTACTTATCCATCAACAATATCTGATGCTATAAATGCAGGTCAAACTAGAATTTCAGCTACAAAAGCACATGGTTTGGATTATAATTATATTAAAAATTTAAAATTACCTAAAGCTACTAGATCAAATGAATTGGTTACTCAAGGTAATTTAAAATATGATGATTTCAAACAAATAGGTGTAAGAGCAAGTAAACTTGCTAAAAAATATTTTAAAGATGAATTAGGAATTACTCTTGAAAAAGATATGGATAATTTTGAAATATTAACTACAGCAGGTTATTCCTTTATAAATCAACAAAGTACCGAAGCTGTATGGGACGGTTTATATCAGGAATTTGGATCTAGATTAACAAGAGAAACATTATTACCAAATCATAGGCCAATATGGAAACCATTATGGTTTACCTTTGTGTTAAAACAAGATGATGGTAAATTGATGTCACTTTATGTAAGATATAATGATGTTGATGATACGTTTTTTGTAGGTTCTTTAAATGGAAGTCATATTAATAATATTAATATAGAAACATTAAATAACTCAGATTTAGTATCAGAATTAACAGTTTCAGTATTCCCTGATGGGAATTGGTTTAATATTCAAAGTTTAACTAATGTGTGGGCAGAAGATTTACAATTTGATCAATTTGTAACATTTTTATTCCATGGTCATGCTTGTCCAGGTGTACAACCAGGATTCTTCATGTCTGAATATGTTATGAATAATTATCCTTTAAATGAAAATGAATCTTACTTCTATATAGCATCAAGTATCTATTGTAAAGATGATAGTATAGAATACTTGCTTGGACTATCTCCAGGATTAGGTAACTATATGGATCAGAAACTTATTTCATCTGATGTAGAATCAGAGTATGTTGATGGTGCAACAGAAGAAGGAGTATTAGTTATTTGGGATGATAAATTAAATGTTGGAAGAGCAGTTATAATGAATTTCAAATGGGCAACAATAGATACTAGTGCATATTCTACGTCTGATGCTAAAAGAGCAGCTCAAATACAAGCATATGTGGATTTATATAAAGGTATCTATAATCCAAATCTTAAAGAAGGAATAACTATACTTGGTTCTGAAACTAAATGGATTACTCAAAATGAATTCAATCAAATAAAAGCAGGAGCAGGAAATAATTCTAATGCATTATCTTTTGTACAAAATATTTCTAACAGAACTAAATCTGAAGCTATACGCTTATCTAATTTCAATGGTAACAGCAATTCTATAAATAATAGCAATAGTAATAGCAATAGTAATAGCAATAGTAATAGCAATAGTAATAGCAATATCATTAATAGTGGGTCAACAACTAAATATTCATCAAAACCGACTTACACAGCAGTTAATTCAATAACAAATAGGGGTGTCGCATCACCAGGAATTAGCCAAGTAACATCAAAAAGTTTAGATTCTGTAACTGATAATGAAAATTCTGCAGAATCAGAAATACCTGAAGAAGGAGCATCTAACGAACTATCAGGAAAAGCTTATGAAGTATCTCCATCAAAAGAATCTAATGGAAATTCACAAAATATGGGATTAATAATTCTATCACTTGGAATATTAGGTGCTTTAGGTGGTTATGGATACATCAGAAGTAGAAAAAGAGAATAATTAATTTATTCTTTTATTCTTTTTTTTGAGGTGATACTATTAAAAAAAATAATAAAATTTTTCTTTTTTGTTTGTTAGTTATATTTCTTGTATATGGATGTTTAAATGGTGTAGTAGCCCATCCAGGTCATGCTCACTTATATCCTGAAGAAGTTTCTTCAAGCTCTGGTTCATCTAGTGTATCAAGTCAGAGTACACCACACAGTTCTTCATCAAAATACAGTACTTCAAAATATTCAAGTTCATCTAAGTCTTCAAGTTCAAGTTCATCTAAGTCTTCAAGTTCAAGTTCATCTAAGTCTTCAAGTTCAAGTTCATCAAATCAAGTAAGTCCAACCCAATCTAATTCCCCAAATCAACAATCTGCTAATGAAGTATCAGATGTTAATGGGAATGATTCTGGTATTAATGAAGTCAAAAATGAAAGTATTTCTGTTAATAATACTACAGTAGATGATAATAATACTATAAATTCTGAAGATAATGGATCGTTAACATTGAATGATTATATTGTCATGATCTTAGTATTTATTCTTGGTTTTGGGGTAATGATTTTATTTTATGAAATATATCATAAATATAAAAGGAGTAAAAATTAATAACAAGGTTTTAAATATATAGGAGACATTATTTATGCACTTACCCGATGGAATAATTCCATTATATCAATGTATAATATATTGGATAATTACAATTATTTGTATGTTTATATTAAGAAAATTTACATCATGTGAAAAAGAACAAAACATAGTATATATAGCTATTTTCACAGTTTTAACATTTACATTATCTTCATTATCATTTCCGTCTCCATTTGGTGTACCAATCCATTTCTTCATAATACCATTAATTGTTATTATTTTTGGACCAGTAACTGGTTGTGCTGTATCATTTTTTAGTTTATTAGGACAATTTTTAATATTAAATATGGGTGGTATTACAGTTCTTGGTGCAAATTTTATAGTAATGGGTTTAATATTATCAATAATAACCTATTTGATTTATAGATTGTTTTTAGAAATAAATGAAAAACTGGCTATATTTGTTGGAACAATAATTGGAATTATGTCTGCAACTTTTACTCAGGTAATAATTTTATTATTATCTGGTACAGTAAATTTTAATGTCATTTTATCTACTTTAATTCCATTTTATTTATTTATATCTATAATGGAAGGAATTTTAAATATAATGTTTATAACAACAATCTCAAAAATTAAGCCAGAAATAATGAGTACATAAAATAGGTGATTAAAATTAAAAATAAAAATATTTTCACATTATCATTATTAGTAATATTGTTAATTGGCATTACAGGAGTTAATTCACATGGAGTTGATGTCACTGCTGATAAGATGGTTATTTGTAACGATTCTAATGGACAATTAGTTAAAGATATTGCTGATGCTAATGAAATAAATATTAGCGTTTATAAATTTACTTCAGATGATGAAGTTGCTCATCAATTGGAACATATGTTAAATAATTCTAATAAGAATATTATAGCAGTATCTTACCAAAAAACAGCTCATGATTTTTTAGATAAACATCAAGATGTTTCAGATAGATTATTAATAATAGATGATGTAAATAATCAATCTATTCAAGAAGGATTGATTAAAGTGAATAATACTAAAAACACAAAAAATGTTTCTGACTTTGCAACACCATTAACTATTGGTATATTAGTAGGAGCAATTTTAGGAGTAGGATGTGGTATATTTTTAATGAAAAGAAAACAATAATATGATGTCAAAGTAAATAAAAAAAAATTAAGAAATAATAAGCAATTTAGAATTTTAAGGAGAAAAAATATGGATGTTATGAATATAGTAGGACAGATAACTATAATTTTTTCTATATTATTATTTTGTGTATTAATAGGATTAGCATGTAAATTAAATAATTTAAAAAGAAAAACATTTACATTAATATCTCTAACATTTGGAGGAATTTCTTTAATAGCACTATGTTTATCTTCAACTACTCAAAGTATTATGGATATTATTAATTCAAATACTTCATCAATATATCTATTTATGGGTATATTATTAGTATTTGTAGGATTCAAATTAATATCTGAATGGAAAAAGAATGGTAGGATTAAAAGAATTTCCAAAATATTGTCTATTGTGACTTCCTGTTTATGTTGTTTAATATTTCTATTAGAATATGAATTATTTCTAGCTCCAACATTTATTAAAAATAATATTATAATCAATGTAGTCATAATATTTATAGTATGGTTGGTTGTTATTATTTCATATTTTTATTATTCTAAAATTAAAGTAAAAAATTCACGTATTATTACTTTAAGTGATTATTTAATAGGATTAGGTTTATATTATGTAATTGTAGGATTAATAAGTCCATATCTTTTAACTATTGGAAATAAAAAATTTAATCCAATTATTATAAACTCTCCAAAAGCTATACTCACAACATTTATAATTGTTATTATTTTAATGGTTATAGGAAGTTTATTTAATTTTAGAAAAGATAATTTATTAAAATAAAAAAACATAGGTGAAAAAATGAGTTCAACTCTTATTGGTGGAGAATTTATTAATGGATCATTAGATATTATATCACAGAGTTTATCTATCCCAGTGCTAATTATATTAATAATAATATTTGTAATTTCTATTGTTTCATTAGGAGGATTAATATCAGAATATACAAGCAGAAAAAATACTTCAGTATATAAAATTAAAGAATTGATTTATGATATAAATAATGTTAATTCTATTGAAGAATTACCAAATATTATCAATAATTATAAAATTCCCAAATCTAATCAAAAAGTTTTATTAGAAGTAGTTAATTCTCATTCATTAACTCCTAAATCTAGAGAAGCATTAGCACGTAAATTAGTTGATAATCAAGAAGAAAAAATAGATAAAAAATTAGAAAAAACAGATATTATTACACGTATAGGTCCAACTTTAGGATTAATGGGAACTTTAATTCCTCTAGGGCCAGGTTTAGCTGCACTTGGTAGTGGTGATATTAATACCTTGGCAAGTTCTTTAACAATAGCGTTTAATACTACAGTTGTTGGAATTGGAGCTGGAGCAATATCTTACTTTATTGGTAAAATAAGAAGAAATTGGTATTCAAAACTTATTTCTGATTTAGATGTATTGACAGATACAATACTAGATTTTATTGAAGAATGTGATAGAAATGGTTAGAAGTGAACGTCGACGAAAAAGATATTCAAGTAATGAAGAAGATCCTATGGCAGGAACATCCAATTTAGTGGATGCTATGCTAGTTCTAGCAGTAGGTTTTCTTATATTTGTGGTTATGAGCTGGAATATACAGAGCATTATTTTTTCTGATATGACTCAGGATCAAAAAAATTCCATGATGGAAAAGATGAGTAGTGCTATAAATTTAGATCAAGGTCAAGAATTAAATGACACACCCCAAGTATCACAGAGCTCAGGAAAAAATTATGCAGAGATGGGTAAAGTTTATAAAGATTCATCAACAGGTAAATTGATCATGATTGAGAAATAAAAACCTATTTTTTCCCTTCATCTCCCCTTTATTGATTTTATTACAAAAATATAATATATTATTTTAAATATATACCCAAAAAATATTTTGAAATTCACTTCATTAAAAGATTTTAGATTCTTTGATGTATCAATATTGACTTAATGTGACTGTTTGATTTTTAGTTTATTATGAGTAGCAGTATTCCATATTTTAGGTGTTAAAATTAAACTTTCAAAGTATTTGACCTCATAATAGTCATTGTTGACATAGTTGTTGTAATGCTGTTTTTGTATTTTCTATCGTGTTTATTGCTTGGTTTAATTAATAAAGAACCAATATTTTAGATTGGACACCTGATGAATCATAATTCCATATAATTCTAGATACTATATGATATTTTTCTTGTATGAAAATATCAATATAAAGTATGTATTGTGTTGAAGTCATAAGATACATAGTGCCATTATCTTTTAAAATTCGAATGGCTTATATAATCCATTTTTTATTTCATTCAATATATTCCATGTATCTTTATTGTTTCCAAAATCTTTACCAATATTATATGGTTCATCAGCAAAAATCAAATCAACTGTTGATTTATTCATATTTTTCATTATTTCTATTGAATCTCCTAAAACTACAATATGATTATTGTTTTTAGAATATTCAAATTTTTTATTAAAAAAAGAACTATAATTCATAATTTTAATCCTATTATTTTTTTTAATTATAATTGAAATTAAACAAA
>NZ_MUZW01000024.1:0-17803 GCF_003266085.1 Methanosphaera sp. DEW79
ATTTATGTTGTAAAAGATAAATCCACAGTAAAAAACTTAGCAACTACCTCACAATTAAATAATCTAAATTCAAACATCACTATTGAAGTTTCAGTTAAAGATATTTAAATACCTAAATAGGTTCAATGAGTTATTGGTGGGTATAATAGTCTTAGAAATGATTAATATAATTCATCAATTAAAACAACAGTAGTTTAGTGGAAATATCTTTCCACAATTATTTTTTTTTAAATCCAAGTAATTTTTTTTATTATTTAATAGAACACTTCTTTTATAATAGTTTGCACTACTTTTTCATATAATTATAGAAATTAACTTTAATAAAAAAAGATATAACATTATACAGTAAAAATTATTTTTTTTAAATTACTATGTAATTTATGAAAAACATATTTTAAGTTAAAATGAATTAATTGGAGATATATATGGTAAAGATTTCAGTAATAATGCCTGTATATAATGGTGAAAAATATCTTGAAAAAACTTGTTTAAATCTATCAAAACAAACATTAACAGATATAGAATTGATTTGTGTCAATGATGGTTCTACAGATAACTCCTTAAATATTCTAGAAAAATTAGCAGATAAATATGATTTTATTAAAATAATCAACCAAGAAAATCAGGGATCTGGTGTAGCTAGAAATAATGGAATTGAAAATGCAATAGGTGAATATATTGCTTTTTTAGATGCTGATGATATATATGTTGATGTGGATGCATTGGAAAAAATGTATGAGTATGGTAGTAAACATGATGCAGATATGGTTGGAGCAAATCAAAAAAGAGTTTCAATTGATGGAAACTTAGAGGATAACTTTAATTATAAACAAAAGAATTACACTTACTTCTCAGATTATGGTGTTATATCTCCACAAGAGTATGGTATTCCATGGGCATTTTATAAGAATATATTTAAAAGAAGTTTTCTAAATAAACATAACATCACTTTTCCCAATCTAAAACGAGGACAAGATCCTGTATTTCTAGCAGAAGTATTAACAAAAGTCAATCAAATATATGTTGTTTGCACTGATTTATATGGATATAATTATGCTCTTGGTGGTGGAGCTAACAGTAAAGTAAATGATTATAATAAGAAATTAGATTATATGAATCATTATAAAATGACTTTTAAAATACTTGATGATGCACATTTCACAGAAATTTCTAATTCATATAAAAAACAGTTAATCACCTATTTAAAACTAAAAAACAATAGAAATGATAAGGAATTATTTGAAATTGTTCATAAAATCTTTGAAGATGATAATAAAACATACTTTGAAAATGTGGATGAAGAAATAATATATCTCGAGTTATGTTTAGTAAATCCTGAAAATAAGGATGTATACACATTTTTAATAGAATCAGTTAAATCACAGTTATATTCTATGAATATAAATAACATACAAATAAATCCAGTAATTTTTAAAAAGTATTTAGAGGTATTATCAGTTACTAATTATAGTCCATCAACAAATCCAGTGATGTGTCAATTACGTGATGAAATAGAAAATTCTAATAGTTGGAAATGCACACTACCTATTAGATTAACAAAAAATATGACTATAAAAGTTCTTAAAAAAATTAAAAATAAAGTTTTGTGATTATATGGTAAAAGTTTCTGTAGTTATTCCAGTATATAATGTTGAAAAGTATCTTAGGGATTGTTTGGATACTATTGTAAATCAAACACTGGAGGATATTGAAATTATCTGTGTTAATGATGGTTCCACAGATAAATCCTTAGATATATTAAATGAATATGCAAGTAAAGATGAACGTATGAGAGTTATTTCTCAAGAAAATGGGGGGCATGCCGTTGCTACAAATGTGGGAATGACTTATGCTACTGGTGAATATTTATTTTTAATGGATTCTGATGATATTTTAAAATTAAATGCTCTTGAGGATACTTATTCTATTGCAAAGGAAAAAGATGTTGATTTTGTATTATTTAAAGCCATAAATTATGATGATGAAAAAGATGAATATTATGAGGCTGAAAATTATAGTATGAATAAAATAGCACGTATTGTTAAAGATAATATATTTTCATATGAAGATTTAGGAGATGCTATATTTGATATTACAGTTACTCCATGGAGTAAGTTGTATAATAGATCATTTATTGAAGAAAATAATATTACATTTCCAGAGGGTCTTGTTTTTGATGATAATGTATTTTTCTGGAAAGTATTGTTTAGTGCTAAGAGAATTTATTTCTATAAGGAATTTCTATTTACACGTAGATGGTATTCAACATCATCCACTACTAAGGGTGATTTAAGATTCATAGATTCTATTGCAGTTTTTAATCTTGTATGGGATGTATTTAGAGAATTTAATTTATTTGAAAAATATAAGAAAATTCTGTATGATAAAAAGGTATTTCTAGCTAATATGCGTTTTGATAGAATTAAAGAAGAATATAGAGAAGCATACTTCAGTGCTATGAAGGATGATTTTACAAAGATATTGTATGATGATGTTCTTTATCAAGACTTTATTTCTATTCTATCACCTAAATATCAGAAATTATATGAACAAGTGTTAATATCAACTAGTGCTGAGGAATTTATTGCATCAAGAAAAGTATATGCTATGCTTAACACTATAAGTTGGAAATTATCTGCACCACTTAGAAATATTAAACAGGATATTACACGGGCTAAAAATAAGATATAATAATAGTTTCTTTTGAATAAAAAAGATAAAAGGAAATTCTAATTCCTTTTTTTAAATAGAAGAATTTATTCTTCGTTCTGTTTTTTAACTTCTTTTTCTAATTGTTTTTCATCAATGATATGTTCAATCATTGTATCAATAGTTGCTGTTACATCGATATTTTCTATTACTGGAATTCCATATTTATTTGCTTCTCCAACAATATAATCATGTGTTTTACGTATATCTGTAAAGTGTTTTAAGTATCTTTTAAGTGGACGTCTTGCCCATAACTGGCGACATCTAGAATAGAATCTACTTTTATGTATTTCTTCATCAGAAAGAGATAATACAAACATATGTACATTTGGAGTGTTTAATAATTCTTCATCAATAAAACCAGGAACAATATGAACTCCTTCTATAACTATACTTATTCCTTCTTTAATTGAACGTTCTACAACACCTGTTAGACCTACACTTACTGTATTTACATGATCTTTAAAACCAAGTAGTGTTTTATCAAATTCTGGTGGTGCAGGAGTAGTTAATGATTCTGCTGCCGTATAACTGGATTCAAATAATGTTGGACATAACTCCTTAGATACGATTTTTCTCATTACTTCACGTATCATATCTGTACTTAACATGTTTTTTATTCCAAGTTTATTAGCTAGTTCAAATGAAATAGATGATGTTCCAATACCAGATGCTCCACCTATTAGTATGATTAGAGGATCTTCTGATCTTCTAATATTTTTCCAAGCACTATATTTTTTAGCTAATAATGGATCTTCTTTTTCTAATGTTGCTTTTACTCGTTTTATTAATTCTTCTGATGGTACAATTGTTATTTTGTCCTTTTCAAATGATTTTTCTATTTCTGAAGCTAATTCATATGCTCTATCTGCTTTAATTTCACAACGTACTAGTGATTTTGAAAGTATACCTTTTGAAAATGGTTCTCTGTATTTTTTTCCACCAATTTCTCCTTCAATTAATAACATTGTATCACCGCCTTAAACATTATTAGGGTATATAGTATAATTATATGTTTTATATAATTTATATTATTTGTATAAAAATAATTAAAACTTCTAAAAATATTTTATAATAAATGAATATTCTATTAAAATAAGATAAATCTATGGGGGCTGAGTTTAGATAAAAATGAAAAAATATAATATAAACTTATTAATGAAAATATACTTCATTTTAAAAGAACGTATTTTAAGTTAATATTATACTTCATTTTTTAATTAATTGTATTTATTCTACTGCTTGGAACATATCTTTTCCAGCACCACATAGTGGACATGTCCAGTCATCAGGTAAATCTTCAAGTGTCATACCTGGTTCTATTCCATGTGCTAAATCTCCTTTTTCTGAGTCAAATGTCCATCCACATAACATACATTTATATTCTACCATATTTTTTTCCTCCTTATTATTAACATATAATACTTTTCCTTTTTTTCTTTATATACTTAATAGATAATATTAAATTGTATAAGTGTTCTTTATTTGATTAACAATGTTTTTATTTCGCATGGTTTTTCATATAACTATTAAATAATTTATTTTAAAAATATTAAATCTTTTAAAACTATTTTTATTTGAAATAAGATATAGTTACAATGTATTTATGTTTGGTAATTTATTTAAGGAGATGTTTTTTTTTTGATGTTTTAAAAAAAAATTAAAGATATAAAAAAAAGAGTTTTATTCAACAGGTCTAAACATTGTTTTATCAGATCCACAATAAGGACATGTCCAATCATCTGGTAAATCTTCAAAAGCAGTACCTGGTGGTATATTCTGGGTTTTATCTCCATTTTCTGGATTATATACCCAACCGCATAATAAGCATTTATATTGTTTCATTTATTTTCCCCCATGTTTTTACTTATCTTTCTATGTTGTTACTTATATACTTATCATAGGGATTTGAAAAAACTAATATATATTTTTAAAAAAAGTTAAAAAGTGGTAGAACAATCTATTTAAGTTCTACAAATACGTTATATGATAATTCTTTATCTAATTGTATTTCTTTATCAAATACTAATACTTTAACTGGACCATTTAATGGAGTTGAATTTATGAGTGTTATTTCTGTTTCTAATGTAATTCCAAGGTCGAGTAATTTTTTAATTTTATTGTTATCTCCACGTATAAATTTAACAACACCTGTTGTATTAGGTGTCATGTTTCCAAGTGATTTTAGATTTTCAATTCTTCGTGGAATTTCATCAATGCTATGAATTTTAGAGCATTCATAACATGTTTGGATATTTAAATCACAAGCTGGAATGATATTATGATCATCTGGGCATTGATCTGGATAATCTAGAAGTTGACATATTTTTCTTTCAGCTTCATCAGATAATGTGTGTTCCATTGCACATGCTTGTTCATGTAAATCTTCCATATCTAAGCCTAATGTTTTATAGAGAAAAGTTTCAATAAGTCTATGTTTTCTAACAATACTTATTGCAACTTTAAAACCTTTGTCTGTTAATTGAACTCCTTTGTATTGATAGTAATTAACATAACCCTCTTCTTCTAGTTTTTTAAGCATTTGGGTTACACTACCTGGTGCAATATTAAGATCTTTAGATATTTCTGTTGTTTTAGCCATGTTGTCCTTTAGACTTTTTTTGTAGATTGTTTCTAAATATTCTTCTACATTCTCACTTATTTCTTTGCCATGCATTTTAAACACTTTTCCACTTATTAAATGACTAATATATTATAATATTATGTTTAGATTTAATTACTTATAACTATTTTTTTTAAATCTTTAATAATTTATAAAAACTCTTTTTTTAATTCATTTCTTAGTAATTTCCATCCATTTACGCGAGGTAATTCTTTGACACTGAATATTTTTCGTGGAATTTTATATCTTGCAAGATTTTTCTGTGCAAATTCAATTAATCCTTTTTCATCTTCTTTATCCTTCCAGATAACAGCAGCTACTGGAATTTCACCTCTATGTTCATGTGGAAGACTAAATACTGCAATTTCATCAAGGGCATCATATTTAATTAGCACTTCTTCTACTTCTGTAGGATATATTTTCCATCCAGACATAATTATCATGTCTTTCTTACGATCTGTTATGAATAATCTCTTATCATCGTCAAGATATCCAATATCTCCTGTTAAAAACCATCCATTATCAAGGAACACTTTTTCATTAGCTTCAGGTTTATTCCAGTATCCTTTAGCTATTGATGGTCCACGTAGTGCAATTTCACCAGGACAATTTAAGTCCATTTCAATTTTAGGATTTTCAGTATCCACTATTTTAACTTCACTAAAACATACAGGATGACCTACACTTTCAAATCTATCTGCAGAAGCATAATCTTCTGGACGTATAACTGTACCTGTTCCTATTACAATAGTTTCAGATGCACCATATGCATTAAGTACTGCAATTCCATATTTTTTATAGAATTTCTTCCATATTTCTTTATGTAATGGTCCACCACCGGATATTATACTTTTTACTGTGTATAATTTATTTTGAACTTTATCTGGATTTGATACTATTGAATGAATAACTGGAGGCATACCTGTTGCATGTGTCACTTGATTTTCAAAGATTATATCTAGATATTCATCAAATGTATAATTATTTTTAGTTATACATAATGCTGCTGTTCTAAGGGTAGATATTGCCCATGAAATTCCCACATGTGCCATTGGATAAATACAAAACATCACACTATTATGATTCATCTTAAGTACATCACATTCATTTTGTATTGCACTAAACCAATTTCCATGTGTTAACATTGCACCCTTTGGTTTTCCTGTTGTTCCACTGGTGTATTGTAGTTGACATAAATCATCCCATGAAGTGTTACAAGCCTCAAGAATTGGGGCATTAGTGTATTTATCCATATTTGGGATTATGTATGAGTCAATGGAAAAATCATCTGCATTTTTGTCTGTTATTATTAATTTAGCATCTGAATCTTCAATGAAGTATTGAATTTCAGGGGAGGTGTAGATTCTATTTGTTGGTACTGCCACAGCACCTATACGCCATAGTGCTAGGAATGAGAAGAGATATTCTGGTCCATTGGGCAGGTATATGAGTACACGATCTCCTTTTGTAATTCCAAGATCTATTAATTTACGTCCTATTTCAGAAATAATACCTAGTATGTCTCTGGAGTTATATCTTTTTTCTCTGTCAATAGAATAGTAAACAGGTTTATCTAATCTACATGCATTAGCATCTAAAAATGTTGTTATATTTATCATAAAATTATACAGTCCTCTTTTTATTAAACTATTATTATATTTCTAATTAATTTATATTAAGTTATTATACAAATATATTATAATATAAAAAAAATAATAGAAAAATTCAACTATTTATAAAAACTAATAAAAATTGATATTCATGAATGTAACATCTCGTGTCATAAAGAATTCAAGTTTACTGTTATTTGCAAGTGTTATAAATAATGTGATGACATTTATATTAACACTTTTCACAGCAAGGTATCTTGGAACATATAATTTTGGTTTAATTTCATCAGCTACTTCTTTGGTTGGTGTATTTGGTATATTCTGTGATTTAGGTTTTGCCACATATGCTATTAGGGAAGTATCACGAAATAAGGATTTAACAGGAGTTTATTTTGGTACTGTATTTTTACTTAGAGTTATATCATCCATATTGACTTGTATTGTTTATGTTATTTTCATATTCTTTAGTAATTTTAGTACAGATGGAACTAATGTAATGATAATATTTGGAATATATATGTTGTTTAATTCATTTGTTCTTTGTTATTATTCATTGTTCCAAAGTAATGAGAAAATGGAGTATCAGACAATAGGTAATGTTATTTATAGTGTGTCTGTTCTTTTAATTATTTTATTAATAATTTTTAGAAGTGGAAATGTTACAATAGTAGCTGCAGCATATCCTATAGCAATAATTTTATCGTTTATTTACTGTAGTTATATTACAATTAAGAAGTATCCTAGACTCAGTGTTTGTTTAGAAAAATCATTTATAAAACAAATTCTCATTAAGGGTATTCCATTCGGTATAACATCAGTATTTACTTCAATATACTTCTGGATAGCATTAATTATACTAACTTATATGGCTGGAAGTGTATCTGTAGGATTATTTAGTTCATCACAGAAGTTGTTACTTGTCTTATCAGCGATATTTTATTTAATATCCAATGCAATATTTCCAGTAATGAGTGAATTATTTACTACAGATAAAAATGCTCTTGTAGATTTGTATCATAAGTTAATGAAGTACTTGTTGATTGTTGGTATGGCAATTGCTGTGGGAACATCAATATATTCTAAGGAAATTATTGGTATTATATATGGTAGTGAATATGTGGTAGGTGCTCATGCATTAACTATACTTATATGGGCGGGTATTTTCATGTTTCTTAGTGGTTTAACTTCAACCTTACTTGGAGCTATAAATAAACAAGTATCTGTAACAAAGAATGCTGCTATAGGAGCAATATTTAGTATAATTCTAAATTTAATATTAATATATTATTTATCATATATTGGTGCTAGTATTTCTACTGTTTCAACTGAATTTTTAATATTGGTGTTGATGTTATATGCCTTGTCTAAAACAGAATTTAAATTAAATCTTAAAAAATCAGTGCTTCCATGTATACAAGTTATCTTGGCAAATATAATTATGGGTGTTGTTTTATTATATTTAAATTTACCATTCATATTTGCTATTGTTGTTGCAGTAATTGTTTATATTGTTGCATTAATTGTAACTGGAGCAATAAATAGAAATGATATTAGTATTGTCTTGAATTTTATAAATGATTTTAAAAAATAGAAATTGATCATTATAAAAAAAAGATTATTATATTAACTCTAATTAAGTTAATATACTTTACTTCTTTTTGTATAAAATTTATGAATCATGTTTTTTTAGGTGATTTAACTTCATAATTCTAAATTTTTTTCACATCATGTTTTTTTTATAGGATATTATGTTAAATAGGAGGTCAAGGAGTGTCTAATGACTAATAATTTAATAATTTGGTGATAATATTTTATTTAGTAATAAAGGTCAGATAACCATTCAACACTTAAGTATCTTTCACCAGTATCTGCAAGTACAGCTACAATGGTTTTTCCTTTGTTTTCTGGTCTTTTAGCTATTTCAAGTGCTGCATATACTGCAGATCCTGAGGATATTCCTGCAAGTATTCCTTCTTTTTGTGCAAGTGCTATTGTGGTTTTTCCTGCATCTTCATCTTCTACAGTTACAACTTCATCAATAACATCTAAATCAAGGGTATCTGCTATGAATCCTGGACTAATTCCTTGTATTTTGTGGGATCCTTTTTTACCTTCAGTAATTATAGGTGATGCTGCAGCTTCCACACCTATTGCTTTAAAGTCATCTTTTTCTTTTTTAATAGCATTTGCAATTCCAGTTATTGTTCCACCAGTTCCTATTGCTCCAACTACAATGTCTACATCTCCATCTGTATCTACAAGAATTTCTTTTCCTGTTAATCTTTCATGTATTTCTGGGTTTGCAGGGTTTTCGAATTGTTGTAAGATAATTGAATTTTCAATTTCTTCATTTAATCTTTCTGCTTCTTTTATTGCTCCAGGAATTCCTTCAGATGCAGGTGTAAGTACTAAATCTGCTCCAAATATTTTAACGAGTTTTCTTCTTTCAATTGAAAATGATTCTGGTAGTATGATTTTCAATTTGTATCCTTTTGCTGCTGCTGCAAATGCTAATGCTACTCCTGTGTTTCCACTGGTAGGTTCGATTATTGTTGTATCTTTGTTTATTTTTCCAGATTTTTCTGCATCTTCTATAAGTGAAACTGCTACTCTGTCTTTTACACTACTTACAGGATTGAAGGATTCTAATTTAACTAGTACATTTGCATCAATTCCTTCTGTTAATCTATTTAACTTCACAAGTGGTGTGTTACCTATTGTTTCTGTTATGTCGTTTGCTATTGGTTTTTTTAGTATTTCAATATTTTCTATTGCCATCGATTTTTCTCCTTATTTTTTGTATATTAGTATCATATATAATTTCTTTATATTTTTCTTTCTTTAATGATTTTTATGATATTAACTTGGTTAAACAATAAGCCTTAAAAAATATAACAATTGTTATATTTTAACATATTAAAAAAAACTTATTGTTGAATTATTTTATTATATATTATAGTCTTCATTATCTCTTTATAAATTTTATACTATTTAAAGTTAACGTTGTTATGTTTATTAATTATCAGAAATAAATATAATTTTAAAAATAATACAAAAAATATGATACACAAAAGAATAAATAATAATAAAATATAAAAAGATAACTAACATAACATGAGGATAGAAAAATATGTTTGATACAATTAAGGAAGACATACATACAGTTTTCTCTAATGATCCTGCAGCAAAAAGTACCATAGAGGTAATTTTATGTTATCCTGGACTACATGCAATATGGTTTCATAAAATCGCACATTGGTTTTGGATGAAAAATCATAGATTAATAGGTAGATACATCTCCCACATTAATAGATTTTTAACAGGAATAGAAATACATCCGGGAGCTACTATTGGACGAAGATTCTTCATAGATCATGGAATGGGAGTAGTTATTGGAGAAACAACAATAGTAGGTGATGATGTTCTTTTATATAAGGGGGTTGTACTTGGAGGTACAAGTCTGGAGAGTAAAAAAAGACATCCAACAATAGGAAATAACGTGGTAGTAGGAACAAATGCAATAGTCTTGGGAGATATTGAAATAGGTGATAACTGTAAAATAGGAGCAGGATCTGTTGTTACAAAACCAGCACCTGAGGGTTCAACAATTGTAGGAATACCTGGAAGAACATTAGAATCTATTAAAAAACAAAGTAAACATAAACATGATTTAGAACATGGAAAAATACCAGATCCAATAACAGAAATACTAAACACACTCATTAAACGACAAGAAGAACTAGAAGAAATAGTATATCATGAAAATCGTTCAGAAGAAGATAGAAAAATAATGTATAAGGAACTTAAAGAATTATCACAAGAAAATCAATCCGAAAAAGAATAAAAAAGTAAATTCTTTTTTCATATCTATTTTTTACCTAAAATATATATTCATAAAATAATCATCATTATATTCAATCCACTTAACTTCTATGTTATAATACCACTGTTTTTTTAGAGAAGTATAGTAATATGTGGGTTTATTATTAAAACTAACTCTACATGGAATTTCTACTTCAATTTCTTTTTTTGTATTATCAGATAAAACACAATATGAATAAAGATAATGTCTACTATTTTTTGTTTTATAATATATATTCATATTACATGGAATATTCATGCTTATAGTTTTTTTAGAACCATAACCTGAAGCATGTACTAAATTCACATTATTTGATAATTCAATGAGAGTATTTTTTATATCCATTGATTTTTTTATATCATTAACATCACTAACAGTATCTTCAATGAGTGGTATTGAAAACATGGAAAGTATACTAAGTGAAATTAAAAATATTAATAGATATTCAAGTGAAACTTGTGCTCTTGAATCCATTAAATCATCTCCATCAGATATGAGGTAATCTTTAGAATATTACCACAGAGGTATGTTAAAAGTAAACCTCCAAGAATAAAAGGTGCAAATGGTAAGGTCTTCTTTATTGGAATATTATAAATACCCATTTTATTGGAAAAAATATGAATATCATATATATCAGCACTTGTTAAACCACTTACCTTGGTGGAAATCACAACACTCTCTCTATAATCTTTACTTGTAAAGTATCGTATTCTATTTCTAAAACCATTATCACTAAAAAAGTAGGTATTTCTACACTTACACAAACAACACGATAAAATCATACCCTCACATAAATCATTAACATCAACAATACTTGTTAAACAACTTGATATAATATTTAATCTAAAAATATTATTTACAATCACCAGTACATTAAAAATAATAAATTCAGATAAATACACCACACTATCAATACCTAATGAAAAGATAACAACACAACTCAACAGAATAAAATACCACTTGTAGAATAGCCTGTTACACACAACTACAAAACATGTTATGAAAATGATTTTTATTAAGAAGCTATCAGTAAATATGATAGAATATCCAATAATCATTAAATTAAGTGTAAACACACTCCTATAGAAATCATCAACATAATATAATTGCCTTAATAAATAACGTTTCTTTTTAAGTATAATATAGATACAATAACACATAATTAATGGTATTACTGAAAAAATACTATTTATCATCAAATCCAATGTAGGAATTGTTAAATTAAATAAAATAACATTAAACTCCATATTAGGAATAATACTTAAAAATTCAGGTACAAGTAGTGTTGAAATTGCAGTAAATAATTTCACATCACCTCCAGCCCAAAGACCCAAATACCATAAAATGTAATTTAATAGAAAAATTATCACAATTGAAACATAGTAAAAAAAATTAAAAGTACTACTTAAAAAATAATAAAGACTAACTAAGCATATTCCAACAACAAATAATGGTATTGTTAATTTATTTGGAATAATACCATATTTAACATCAGTATATGTTGCAATAATACAACACACAGTTACAATTAGAATTCCAGAAATTTTTATTAAATTATATACCATAACACTTTCTTTTTAAAAAAAATAGGGAAGGTTAAGATTATTTTTGATTTTGTTTTTTATTTTTTGCAGCTTTAATAAATGATTTAAACAATGGATGTGCTTTATTTGGACGTGATTTAAATTCTGGATGGAATTGACATCCTAAAAACCATGGGTGATTTTCAAGTTCAATCATTTCAACAAGGAAATCATCAGGTGAAGTACCAGAAATAATAGCACCAGCACTAGTTAGAATATCTCTGTATTCATTGTTTACTTCATATCTATGTCTGTGTCTTTCAGATATATTTGTATCCTTATATGCTTCATATGCAAGTGTACCTTCTTTTATTTTACATGGATAAGCACCAAGTCTCATGGTTCCACCCATATTGTTGATTTTCTTTTGTTCTTCCATCATGTCAATCACAGGACAAGTGGAGTTTTCATCAAACTCTGTACTGTTAGCATCAGGATAACCATTTAATTGTGCAATAGCAATACTCATAGCATGTAGACCAAGACAAATACCAAAGATTGGCACGTTATTTTTTATTGCATATTTTACAGCTTCAATCTTACCATTAATACCTCTTTCACCAAAACCACCTGGTATTAATAAACCATCATATTGCTTTAGAATATCAATATTAAAGTCATTATCTGCCTTAATCCAGTCAATATCAACATGAACTTTATTAGCAGCACCAGCATGTTTTAATGATTCTCTAATACTAATATAAGCATCTTCTAATTCAATATATTTACCAACAACAGCTATTTTAACCTTTGGAGTTTCTATTTTTAAATCCTCTACAATTTGACTCCATTCATATAAATCAGCCTTATTAGTAGCAGTATCAATATTCAATCTATTTAATATATAACTTCCAACATTGGCAGAGTACATAATCAATGGAACCTCATAGATTGAATGTGCATCAGGAGTATTAATAACAGCCTCAATTGGTACATCACAGAAATGAGCTATTTTTTCCTTAAGATTTGCATCTAATGATAATTCAGATCTACATACAATCATGTCAGGATTAATACCAAGACCTCTTAATTCCTTAGTACTGTGTTGTGTAGGTTTTGTTTTAAATTCTTTTGCTGCTTTAAGATAAGGAACATATGTTACATGTACAAACATACAGTTGTCATGTCCTTCCTCATTTTTAAGTTGTCTTACTGCTTCAATAAATGGTTGACTTTCAATATCACCAACAGTTCCTCCAACTTCTACCATAACAACTTCTGCTTTAGTTTTCTCTGCAACATTTCTAATCATTAACTTAATTTCATCAGTAATATGTGGAATGATTTGAACACAAGAACCTAAGTATTCTCCTTTTCTTTCCTTTTCAATAACAGAGGAATATACTTTTCCTGTAGTGATGTTTGCTTTTCCAGAAAGTTCCACATCAAGAAATCTTTCATAATGTCCTAAATCTAAGTCACATTCCATTCCATCATCTGTTACATATACTTCTCCATGTTGGTATGGATTTAAAGTACCTGAATCCCAATTAAGATATGGATCAATTTTAATAGCTGTTACATTAACACCATATGACCTTAAAATTCTTCCAATTGATGCTGAAGTAATTCCTTTACCTATGGAACTTACCACACCACCAGTTACTACTATATACTTTGACAAATTATCAACTCTTCCCTTAAAATCTTATAATTTTATCAATAAAATTATTATTAAAATAAACATTGTAATAATAATTAAAATAAAATATGTTCAATATTAAATATATATTTATGTATATTTTCATAAGAAAAATATACTATTAATTTAATATATCTATCTTATTATATTTAGAGTTTTAGAAAATTAATAAAAAAACAACTTCCACATAAAACCAAAAAATAAGTGTTTCTAATCTATTCTTAAAATAAGTTTACATGAAAAATTAAATAAGGAAGATTGTTATTTATTAAACATTATAGTTCACTACATGTTTTAAATATACACTCATCCTTAAATATTTTTATATTATATTCTATATATTGCTATTTTTTTTGTTTAAAAAGTCATAAATTATAAAGATTATTTATATTTACCAAGTGAATAATTCTATTAAATCTTTAATTTTCTGAACTAGTAACTTTCTTTTATCTCGTCTTTCCTTAAGTTTTGGTTTTTTATTAAAGGTTTCATCTACATTCTTTTCTTTTATTTTTCCAGAAAATTCATATTCTTTTAATATCTCTCTAATAAGTTCTTCTTTCAAGTTTTCAGTAGTTACTAATTCTTTTATTGCATTTTCACGTTTTTGATTCATGAATTGTTCTAATTTTTCTTCAGTATCTACATTACAATCCACCATAGTTGTGGAAATGAATTCATCAATTAAATCTATTTTACTTCTTAGTTCTTTGTCTTTGTTCATTGTTTGAGTTATGAAATGTTTATCTTTTGTAAAGGTTGGTTTTGTTGGATCTAGACCTTTTAGAAGTTCTAATATGTATGATACATTTATATCATCCCTTCTTAGAAGATCCATTTCAAAGTCTATATCATTTAGTATAGATTCTTTTGTCAGTGGATTTTCTACTCTTTCATATATGTCTAAGTATTTACTTCTATAATCTTCAAAACTCTGTTGTGAAATATTAAGATCCTTAAATTTAAATTCATCAAATGGTGTTAATTTATTTAATGTTCGTAGTATGTTTCTAAAAACTTCTATAAATTCTTTCTCTGTTTCAACATCTTTTGAATCATCTAGTTTTTCAATTGTTGGAACTATTTTATTTAGTTTTTCTACTTCACTATTGAATATTTTAACATATTCCTTGTATGGTTTCATTATAACAGTTTCAAGAGCATTTTCATTGGAAAATAATTTTATTGCTTCATCAGTTTTTTCTTTTAAATTTCTAAATACAACTATATTTCCATGTGCTTTTTTATCATTACATAATCTATTTGTTCTTGAATATGCTTGTAGAAGTCCATGATATTCAAGATTTTTATCAACATATAAAGTATTTAAGTACTTGTTATCAAATCCAGTTAAAAACATGTTTACAACTAATAGTATGTCTATTTTCTTATCCTTTGATTTTTTAGAAATATCCTGATAATAGCCTTGAAATGTATCTGTTGAATAACTTGTACCAAACATTTCATTATAATCATTTATTTGATTATCAAGTAGTGTTCTTGGATGAATTTCATCCTCTGTTAAGTCAGGATTTGCTTCAAAGGAATATATTGTTGCTATTTTCAAGTCATGATTCTTTTTCTTAAATAAATCATAGTATGTATTAAGTACAGGTATTGAACTTACAGCAAGAATAGATGTAAATTCCCTGTTATATGTTTTTCTATCATGAATCTCTATTATAGTATCTACTATCTGATTTATTCTCTCTTCTGATTCTAATACTTCTTTTGTATTCACATCTATTACTTGTTCATCATTTGTTGTTTTTCTTATAATTCTACCAATAGGAATTGCAATGTAATAAAAACATACCAGAACTACGATTTCCAGAGTTTGAAGAGGAATGGGAGGAAAAAAAATTAAGCCAAATAAATAAAATAACTATGGGTCAATCACCTTCATCAAAATATTATACTAAAAATCAAAATGATACTATTTTAGTACAAGGGAATCAAGATATTGCAAATAACTATGTTATACCAAGAATATATACTTCAAAAATTACTAAAATAGCTAAAAAAGGAGAAATACTTTTAACTGTACGAGCACCTGTTGGTGATATAGTCATAACACAATATGATGTGTGTATTGGAAGAGGGGTCTGTTCTATTAAACCAAGTATATCTACTGGATTCATGTTTTTCTATTTGGCTAAATTAAATAGTAAAAATCAATGGAATAAATACATTCAAGGAAGTACTTTTGAATCTATAAATAGTAAGGATATTAAATCTATGAAAATAAAAATTCCTAAATCATCTAAAGAACAAGAGAAAATAGCTAACTTCTTAACTTGTATAGATCAAAAAATTGAGTTAATGGAAAAGAAATAACACGCTACACCATGACAATAACAACACAGCAGAGCAAAAACTTTAAATCAACAGGACAAACAGGTACACTACAGGTAGGAACCTATACTAAACTATACCAGAAAACACTATGAGGATACAAACAAGGAAACATAACATTTAACAGCACACTACAAGACAGCACAGGTAAACAGGTAAACACCAATACAACAGCACGTATAGACATATACACACCTACAAGTAATGGAAACAATCTGATAAAATCATTCAAAATGAACATTACAAACGGAAAACTAAGCTATGTGTACCAAATACCAAGCAGTATGACTAATACTACATACCTGGTTAATATTACTGCCCTTAGTAACAAGGACTATGCAGGAAGCTACAAGACAGTAAAACATAACACTAAACAACAGACGAACATATATATCAGCAAGCAACACTCTTGGATACATTGGAAAAACCGTAACATTAAATGGAACAGTAATGGACTCAACCACAAGAGCAAAAGCAACAACCAATGGAGAAGTAACAATTACAATAGATGGTAAAGCAGTAACAACAGTAAAGACCAGTAAAGGAGTCTTCAGATATACATTTAACAACACTCTTACAGAAGGAAAACATAACCTCACATATACCTATAAAGGCGACACAGTATACGCTAACAGTACCAGGACACTAAACCTTACATCCAACAAGAACACTCTTAGAATATCAGCACCAACAATAAATGCAAGCATAGGAGACACAATAAAAATAACAGCCACAGTAACAAACACCAGTGGAGCAACAGTAAAAGACAACCTCAAAGCAAATATACTGCTAAACGGTAAAACAATAGCCATGAATATAGATGTAACCTATGGAAAACTAACATACAACTACACTATACCAACAGGAACAAGCTACAGCAACAAAATAACAGTAATAATACAGGAAACAGACACTTACAAAACAAGAAACGCGAGTACAACACTGACAGTTAAGAAATCATACCAGTATGTTAATGTAGTAACAAGCACTATAACAACTACCAGTGGATCCAAGATATACATCACAGGTAACATAACAGACAAAAACAAGAACCTGATAGCAGGAACAAAACTAAACATAAAAATAGGTGGAGTAGATATAGCTAACATCACTAGTACCAATGGTAAATTCAACTATGAATACACAGTAACACAGACAAAAGGAACATATAATATACTGTTAACTGCCTTGGCTAGTGATAGTTACTATAATAATTCTAAATATATGAGTTTGAAAGTAACAACATAAACTGTTATTTTCTCTTTTTTTCTTTTTATTATTTCAGAAATTAATCATCTTTCTCCCATAGTTTTGGAGTGTCTCCTGAAATTTTAGCCTGTTTTATTAAAACTATCTAAATTTAAAAAACAGCCTATTGAGTGTTGCTGAAAGAAATTAGTGGCTTTCCAGTTGTCGGGT
>NZ_MUZW01000015.1:0-6665 GCF_003266085.1 Methanosphaera sp. DEW79
ATAAAGGATTAAAACTTTAAAAAAACATGAATATGTACTTATATTTTTAAATATATGTATACAAATATTTTTTTAGTTTTATATTCTATTTTTAAAGTTTTTTTTTTACATGAGAGTATAAATTATTTTTTTTAATTAGTTTCATTAAATAGAATCATATATTTTTTTTCATTATCTCACGTAGTACTGCTGTTGCATAGCAGCCACGTGGAATAAAAAATTCCACATCTATACCATCACATGTTTTTGTAACAGAGGTATCTTCTATTTTAAATCTAAGTGATCTTCTAATACCATGACTTCCAAGTTTTGGTGTTTTTGGACATTTAAATGATTCTTTTGTAATATTTTCTTCTTCTATAATTCTTTTTTCAATTTCTCCTTGTTTTCCTTCAGCATATGGTACCTTTGATCCATATAATGGTCCTGTAGGATTTAGTGTAAACTTATTCATATCATCTTCTATTGTATCTTCATCTATTTCATGAACCCAACGTTCTTCTTCATTTATAATTATGTCTCCTGGAAGATACTTGTTTATTCCTATTTTTGAACGTTCATTTACTACTTTGTTAAATAGGTATGATTCATATGCATTTACAAACATTCTTTTTAAGGGTTTTGGTAGTGATTCTATTGCTCTGATATAATCTTTTTCAGTAATTTCACCATGTTTTTCTTTTGATAGTATTAATTCTTTAAGCATGGATTTTTCATATCTCATACTTTTTGGCATAAGATCATATGATTCTTGTAATTTTCCTTCATCATATAATTGTCTTGCTTCAAAGGGTTGATTATGTTCATTTTTATTAGGATTTCCTATATATGTATCAACTGCTTTTTTAATATCTCCTTCTACAAGACATTTACCAACAAGATGGGTTGTACTTCTAACTTCACCAAAGCGTTGAAAACCATAAAAATTAGGAACACCAGTAACTTTTAATGATTCAAGAACATCTTCAGCAATATCTTTATCTTCTACAGGATTGTTAGTATTTTTTATATGTATTTTGAATTTATTACCCTTAAGTTGTCCCATTCTAAGTTTTTTCTGGTTTTGTTTAATATCTAAAACTTTAACATTATGTAATACTTCTTCAAAATCAGGTAATTCTTCTGGTGTAATGTTACTAATACAAAGCCATTGTCTTGTAATAGCAGAACGATCCTTCATCCCGGCAAAACCTGTACGTTTACGACTAATATGAAGATATTTTGCCATATCAAGCACCACATCAAGTGTTGTTCTACCTTCTTTTTCTATTTGTATCCATGTATTTGGACCATTGCCTGTTGGTAATTGGAGAGGTACCTCTTCAACATAAAAATCCTTATTTTCATTACGTATTGTTCCACCAATACCTTTATTGTCTGTTATAAAATTCTTAGCATTTAACATTTATTCCCATCCCTAAATTAAAATATAAAAAAAAGAAAATAGGTAAAAATTACTTATTCAATACCAGTATTTTCTGTGGCTATATTAATCCATACTTAGTTCTGTATTAGTATTTCCAGAGTCACCATCAGTTAATCCACCATTGCCTGAAGTATCAGGATTATTATTTTCATTATTATCAGTAGTAGGTGCATGATTATTATTCTGTGGATTATTATTCCAGTATTTATTATTTGAATAACTATTATCTGCACTTGGAGATTTTCTATCATTTGCAGTAGATAATTGTTGATTACTATTATCTACTGGATTAGTAGTAGATTCAACTTCAGCATTGGTACTGTCTGTTATTTCATTTGTTTTATTAGTTGTATTATTATCTTCACTTAATAATGAAATTACATCATCATCAACCTTAATATTATCCTCAACAAGACTTGGTATCATTCCATAAGTAGCCACAATAGATAATATTATAATTGATAATACAAGTAGTAGAACAGATAGTCTTTTATCTTTCATATTAATCAACTATATATTATATAAGTAATTCTATCTATTTAATAATAGCTAAAAATAAAAATAATAAAAAAGAAAAAAATAATTAAAAAAGGAAAAACTCGAAAAAATAACATCAATAATATCATGGATGAAATATAAAGGAGTATAACTATGGAATATGACTATTTAATCGTTGGTTCAGGACTTTTTGGTTCAGTATTTGCACATGAAATGAATAAGATCGGAAAGAAATGTTTAATAATAGAAAAAAGAAGTACAATTGGTGGAAATATATACACACAAAACATTGAAAATATTAATGTTCATAAATATGGAGCACATATCTTTCATACAAATGATGAAGAAGTATGGACATATATCAATCAATTTACAAAATTCAATAGATTTACAAATTCACCAGTAGTAAATTATAAAGGTAAATTATATAATCTTCCATTTAATATGAATACATTCTATCAAATATGGGGTGTAAAAACACCTGCCGAAGCAAAAGAAATAATAGAAAAAGAAAAAAGTGAATATAAAATAGAAACTCCTAAAAACTTGGAAGAACAAGCAATAAGTCTAGTTGGAACAACTATCTATGAAATTCTAATAAAAGGATACACAGAAAAACAATGGGAAAAACCATGTGATAAACTACCATCATTTATCATTAAAAGACTACCTGTACGTTTCACATTTGATAATAATTACTTCAATGATTTATATCAGGGAATACCAATAGGTGGATATACACAGATAATAGAAAAACTACTTGAAGGAATAGATGTAAAACTAAATACTGATTACTTTAATAATAAAGAAAAATGGGATAAAATTTCAGATAAAATACTCTTTACTGGAATGATAGATCAATACTATGATTATTGTTATGGTGAATTAGAATATAGGGGATTGAATTTTGAAACAGAAGTCTTAGATACTGATAATTATCAAGGAAATGCTGTATTTAATTATACAGAAGCAGAAATTCCATATACAAGAATAATAGAACATAAACACTTTGAAAATGCACAGTCTGATAAAACAGTAATTACTCATGAATATCCAAAAACATGGACTAAAAACGAAGAAGCATACTATCCAATAAATGATGAGAGAAACTCAGCATTATATGAAAAATATAACAAATTAGCAAAAAAAGAATCAAAAATACTCTTTGGTGGAAGACTTGGAATGTATAAGTACATGAACATGGATGAAGTAATAAAAGAAGCATTAAATCTTGTTAAATCAGAAAAATAATATATTTTTACTTTCTTTTATCTTTGTAAAAGTTTTTCATAAAAAAAAGGAATTTAGAGATAACTATTCTCTAAAAATTTCTGGAACATAACTTCTAAGTAGAAGTGATAATGTAATTACAGTTACAGAACTTAAAGCCATGGCAAGTGCACTGTATTCTGGTCTAAATAATATATTCCAGGGTATAAGAGCACCAGCAGCAATAGGAATTAAAACAACATTGTATGCAAATGCCCAGAAAAGATTTAATCTAACACGACTCATAGTTTTTCTACTTATTTGAATTGATGCAACAGCATTTAATAAATCCCCATTAATCAATATAATATCTCCAGATTCTATTGCAACATCAGTACCTGTACCTATTGCAATTCCAACATTAGATTTTGTAAGGGATGGAGCATCATTAATACCATCACCAATAAAGGCAACAATCTCACCTTCACTTTGTAGTTTTTTAACATAGTCGAGTTTTTCTTGTGGAAGAACTTCTGAGACTACATTACTAATACCTACTTGTTTTGCAACAATGGATGAAGTATTTTTATTATCTCCACTAATCATTGTGGTTTTAATATTCATTTTATGTAATTGATCAATAGCTTTTTTACTATTTTCTTTTATAACATCACTTACTGAAAGAATTGCTATGATATTTTTATTATCTGCAAGAATGATACTTGTTTTCATATTAAGTTCTTCATTTTCAAAATCTTTCAATATATTTTCAGGAATAGGTACGTTATTATCATTAAGTATTTTTTTATTACCAATAATATAGTCTCTATTATTTATTGTAGCTTGAACTCCTTTTCCTGAAATATTTTCAAACTCATCAACATCATATAATTCAAATTCATTCTTTTTTTGGTTATTAAAAAGTGCCTGAGCAATTGGGTGTTGTGAATATTGTTCTATTGAACGGGCAATCATAAGTACTTCCTCATCACTTTCTGTAGAATAATTTATTATATTAGATAATACGGGTTGACCAACAGTAATTGTACCAGTTTTATCAAGTAGTACATGTGTTATTTGTTGTGATACTTCAAGTGTTTGACCATCCTTTATTAATATACCATTTTTAGCAGCAAGTCCAACTCCAACTGTTAGTGCTGTTGGAATAGCAAGTCCAAGTGCACATGGACAGGCCACAACAACAATTGATATGAATATACTTAAACTATAGAGTAGTGGACTACCATATATAACATACCATATAATAAAACAGATAACTGCTATTGTTAGTATTCCTGGAATGAAGTATGTAATTACCTTATCTGCAAGTTTTTGTATTGGAGGACTTGAATTTTGTGCATCTTGTACCATTGATATAATTTGTGAAAGTACTGTTTTATCACCAGTATTTGTTACTTTGAATTTAAATGTTCCATCTTTATTTATAGATCCACCAATTACAACATCTCCCACATTTTTTTCTATTGGTGTACTTTCTCCTGTTACTAATGATTCATCAACATAACTTTTTCCTTCTATTATCTGTCCATCTAAGGGTATTTTTTCACCAGGTTTTATAACAACAATATTGCCCTTTAATACCTTGTTAATATCAACAGTTTCTGTTATTGTTTTTTCATTTATTGTTTTTTCTATTGTAGCTTCTGTTGCTTTTAATTCAACTAATTTATTTATTGAATCTGATGTTTTTGATTTTGCTCTATCTTCAAGATATTTTCCTAGCATTAAGAAAGAACCAAGCATAATACTTGTATCATATAACATGAAATGTGATTCTCCAAGTAGGCCAAATGTACTAAGTAGACTTGCTATAAATGAAATTCCAATACCTAATGTGTACATTACATCCATGTTTAGGTTATGATGTTTAATGGAATTAATTCCTGATATTATAATAGGGGAACATACATAGATAAATGGTAGTATTGTTATTGCTAGTTGTATGTATGATTCATTTCCATTAAAATTAAAGTTACTAAACATTAAATACATTAAAATTGCTGAAAAGAAGAATCCAACAATAATTCTATGGAGTTTTTTTCTTAGATTCTGGTTATGTTTTTCTTCAATTATATTGTTATTAATAGAATTATTGTCATGAATACCCATATATTCATAACCAATACTATTAATCCTATCCCCAATATCTTTAACTGTTACAACAGTAGGATTAAAAATAACTTCTGCTGTTTCAGAGATAAGATTAACATGTATTGAATAAACTCCGGGCATTTTTGAAATTGTGGAGGTTACAGCTTTTGAACACATTACACAGGTCATTCCACCTATGTTTAAGGTTTTTTTTTGATAGTTGCACTAAATCCTATATTATCAAGGGCACTTATTATTTCTTCAACATCTACTTTTTCTTCATCATATGTTACTGATACATCTTTTGATTCAAGATTGCATGAGATGTTACTAATATTTTCATTGTTACTTAGTGTTTTTGTGATTGTGTTAACACAAGCATTACATGCCATATCTTCAACTTTGAAAACATCTTCTTTAGTCATTTAGTTTCCTCCTTTTTTTTATTTTCTAGATATATTTTTCTTGTATATATGGTTTTTTCTAAAAACTATGATATATAAATTTAGGTTATCCTAATTAATACATATGTAACAACATTAAAAAAGATTAATTAATTAAAAAAATAAGAGGAAGGTTAATTGATTACTATAGTTGAATTATCTGCATCTACAGTAATTTCATCGTTTGTATTAATTGTATTTATAATATCCACATCAGGATTATCAACCATTGGTATTTTAGAAATAATGGCTCCAATAGCAATAATTGGTTCAGCTTTTTGACAAATAATAGCACGTGGTGCTGTGTTATTCTTAGCCATTTGGTAAATAACATAAGATCCAACAGTAGATCCCTTACCTGAAGGTATAACTAGTATTTTATCAGTAATGCATTCATTGTATAATTCATGTTTTTTATCTATAACAATACCAGTTTTAGGATCAACTCCTCCTAGAAAACTAATAGGATCCTTTGTTACTAAAGCATTACCTGAATCTTTACCCTTAGATATTATTCTACATTTTATATTACTACTCATCTATAAACTCCTCTTATTATGATACTTATAACATTCCTTCAGATCTAATTAAATCAATGAATGTTTTTACTTCACCAGATTTTTTAGAATCTTTTGATTTTGGCTCTGTTTTTGCTTTTGATTGTTCTTTTTTAGGTTCTGTTTTCTGTGTTTCTTTTGGTTTTTCTGTTGTTGTATTATCTACTATTAGTCCTTGTTCTCTTAGTGTTTGTGTGAATGATTTTTGTGTATCTTGTGTTTCTGGTTTTTCTTTTTTAGTTTCTTTTTTAGTTTCTTTTTTAGTTTCTTTTTTAGGTTCTTTTTTAGGTTCTTTTTTCTGTGTTTCTTTTGGTTTTTCTGTTGTTGTATTATCCACTATTAGTCCTTGTTCTCTTAGTGTTTGTGTGAATGATTTTTGTGTATCTTGTGTTTTTTGTTGTTCTTTTTTAGTTTCTTTTT
>NZ_MUZW01000034.1:0-5746 GCF_003266085.1 Methanosphaera sp. DEW79
AAGATACTAATGTAAATGAAGGACAGGTATTATTTAAGGTAAATGGTAAAACAATGAGAGATAATAAGGGATATATAGTCTACCATGAAGTTAAAGATGGACTAGTAACAATAACATACACAATACCAGAAAATGCCAGAGCACAAGACTATACATTCACANGACACAAGTTATACAATAGAAACGATATAAACAGCACCATAACTGTTGTAAAAAACTAAAAAAAATTTTAATAAATGAGAATTATATATAATTCTCGTCTATTTTTCTTTTCGGGTTTTCTAAAAAATATATTTCTATATTTAAAAAACTTAATTTTTAATAATATATTCCTGCATCTATTTTGTAAAATATGAAATTTTAATTACTTCTCTATACTTTTTTTTTCAATATATGGTGTGACAATTATTTTTATCATATTACTTGTAAATTTTTATTAGTTATATTATACAAAATATCGACAAATATTTAATAATTATAAACATATAACAACTAAATCATGTTGAAAAACACAAAAACTGAATGTTGTAAATTCACATTTCATGTTGCACATTCACATTTTCAAATAAAAAAAAGAAGGTGGGGATTTATAGATAATTTATCACATATTCATGGTCTTAGACCAGATCCACCTTGAAGTGTAATGGTTTCTCCGGAAATATAACTAGCAGCATCAGATGCTAAAAATAGACATGTTCCACCAATATCTTTTTCTGCATCACCAAATCTTTGTAATGGAATTCCTTGTATTGTTTTTTCAAAGAGTTCTGGATATTCTGCTTTCCATTGTTCTAATTGTTTTGTCATTACAAGAGGACAAACTACATTTATATTAATTCCATCTTTTCCCCATTCTGTAGCAGCAACTCTTGATAATCCTCTTATTCCTTCTTTTGCAGCAGCATATGATGATTGCCCATCTCTTCCAAATAATCCTGCTCCTGATGCAAAGTTAATTACTGAACCTTTTGTTTCTTTAAGGTAGGGATAAGTGAATTTCATGAAGTTGAATACAGCATATATTCCAGATTTAATTGCTAAATCAAAGTCTTCTTGTGTATGTTCAACAAGTTGAAGACCAGATTTTGATGCTTGTGCATTGTTTATTAATACATCAATTCTTCCAAATTTTTCAATTATTTTATCTACTGCTTCTTTTACTTGTTCTTCATATCCACCATCAGCTGTTATAGGTAATACTTCTACACCATATTTTTCAAGTTTTTCTTTAGCACTTATTAATGTAGATTCTGTTCTACCAGTAATTACTATGTTTGATTTTGCTTTTGCAAATGCTGTTGCAATTCCAAATCCAATACCTTTTCCTCCACCAGTTACTATTGTTACTTTTCCTTTCATATCATCAGTCATATGATAGCCTCCATTATTTCTGATATTTCTTGTGGTAAATATAATTAGTGAAATTTATATTTATCATGATTAATAATATACTAATTTTATTATATAAATTTTATTTATATATTCTAATTGAAAATTTCTAAAATAATCACTTTAAAATAGAAATTAGATAAAATACTTGCTTTTTTTTAAGTGTTAATATTTATAACTATTTTTAAGGAAATATTAGTAGATATATTGTTTTATCATGATTTTATTGTATAAGTTATATTAAAATATATAATAATTTTAAATAGTACATATAACTAAAGTAGTATTGTTTTTTAGAAAAAAAATTTTTAAGAAGGATTATGATATATGGGGGATAATAAATCAAGAATTATATACATAGATCAATTACGTACAATAAGTATAATATGGCTTGTTTTAATAAATGTAGCCTTTATATTTAAGTGTCAAAACATGACAACACTTGAGGAATATGTTTTATTTTCATCATTTGCATTTGGTGTACCAATATTTCTTATGTTACTTGGAGAATTAATGTTGGATAGGGATTATTCTAATCTGGAATTTTTCTTTAAAAATTCATTCTTTAGAATTCTAGTACCATTTTTATTGTGGAATTCAATAATGGCAGTACTAGCAACATCATTAAATTATAGTAATTTTGGACTGAATATTGGAACACTAATAACATTTGCAAGTAATTTCATGACACAACATTGGTATGCATGGATGTTGTTGGGAATATATTTATCATTACCTATATTAAGTGAATTTATAAGAAAATGGCAGTTAAAAGGAGCAGAATATTATTTGATACTTGCAATAATAGCTTCAATAATATATCAATGTCTTGCTTATGTTAATTCACCTAGTTACTTTAATTTAACCTTCTTTATAGGACCATTAATCTATTTATTTTCAGGTTATTACTTGGAAAATAAGAAGATAAATTTAGATGATAATAAACTTGTTATCATGGGACTTATATTAACTGTTATTTCAACAGCAATTATAATCTATGATATGATAGTTATAAATCATATGACTTTCACATTATTACTGCATCATTATAATTTCTATACACATTCCTATCTTGATGTTAGTGTAATAGTACTAGTCCAAGCTACAGGTATATTTCTAGTATTTAAATATATCAATAAGGATGTAAGTGGAATACTTCTTAAAATAAAAAATATATTACATAATAAATGGATTTTGGATTTTACAACATCTATAAGTAGATCCTGTTATGGAATTTACCTAACACATCAGAGTATATTGATGTTATTAACTTTAATATTTAGTTTAGATCAAACAAATGAAATGTATGGAATACCCATAATTAGTATTGTAACATTAATATCAAGCTGGCTTTTAATGTTATTACTTAAAAAAGTAGGAATTCCAACAAAATATATTGGTTATGATTAAAATAAGTAGATTTTTTTCTCTATTTTTATTTTTTAGAGATTAATTATGTGTTTTATTTTCAAAAAAAAAATTTAAATTATGTCTTTATTAAAAGACGTATTTATATAAAACAATTCAGTGATTACTTTATTTTTCTGCTGCTTTTATAGCATTGTAACATCTTTGACATAATATTCTAGGTAAAGTTTCATCTAGTTTTTCAGCAGGGAATGGGTATCCTCCTGTCCATACTTCAAGTTCTTCATGTACAATATGATCTTCACATAAACCCATACCACAAACTATACAAATAGCTATTGCTTCTGTATCCTTACCTTCTTTAGCACAAACATAACATTTCATTTTCATTGCCTCCTTTGATTTCTTTTTTATTTAATCTAGTATTTATATTAATACTTAATGATTAACACCTTTTTAATAAAGAAGTAATAAATATTCATATTTTGTAATGTTTTTTTTAAAAAAATAGTGATTTTTTTTATTTATTTTTAGAAATATACCATAAATATATATTTTACTTAGTATATAATTATTAATGATTCTTGTTTTCTTTGATGTAGTTCCATATATGTTTTAAATTCATATTAATTATCTCTTTTGAATTAAAATTCTTCTGAAAAATCCATAAAAAGAAAATTCCATTAATATTGGATTTAATAAACAATACCAATTCATTAGTATCTAAATTAGATTGAATTTCACCTTTATTTTTTCCATTTTCTATTATATTTCTAATAGATTGGGTGTATTTAAAATTAAAATCATTATATTTCTGATTTATTTCTTTATATTTTTGCATTCCTTCAAAAGAAATTACAAGAATTTTCTTAAAATCATTTTCATTATTAAAAACATATTTTGGTTGATATTCATTATCTAGTCCTAGTATTCCCTTGTAAAAAACAGTTAATCTAGTAAAAGTATCTCCATTACAATTATTTGCTTCATCTAAACAATCATAATAAACCTTTAGAACATATTTATTTAATACATTTTCAATAATTTCATCCTTATTTTTAAAATGATAATACAATGTTCCCGGACTAATGTTTGATGCTCTACTTATATCTTCTGATGAAACATTGTAAAGTCCTTTTTTAAGAAATAATTTATAAGTATTTTCTAGTATTTTGTTATATGTATTCAAATTTAACAAATCCTTAAATAAAAAAAGATAGATGAATATGTGTTTTATTCATCTGTATAATCATAGAATCCTTTTCCTGCATTCACACCTAATTCTCCAGCATCAATTTTCTTTTTTAATGCTGCAGATACTTTTCCTTGAATAGTATTTATATCAGATGATCTAGGATCCATAAGTCCAATATTGTATGCTGTTGTAAGTCCAACAATATCTAGTATTTGGAATGGACCAAGAGGAGCACCTGTTGCAAGTCTCCATGTTAAATCAATTGTTTCAACATCTGCAACATCATCAGCCCATAGTCCTTGAGCAGCACTTAAAAATGGAACAAGTAATGAATTTAAAATATATGCTGGCTGTTCTTTTTTTAATTTAAGTGGAACCATACCAATAGCTTGTGCAAATTCAACAACTTGATTATAATACTCAGAACTTGTATTTGCATGACCCATTATTTCTGCAGTATTATTTCTATATATATCATTTGCAAAATGTAGTGCTAAGTATTTTTCAGGACGACCTGTATAATCTGCAAAAGTACTTGGAAGTAGTGTTGAAGAGTTAGTTACAATCACTGTTTTTTCTGGAAGATATTTTGCAAGTTCTGTGTAAAATGCTATTTTCTGTTTAGGATCTTCTGCAATTGCTTCAATAACTAAATCAGCATCTTTTGCAGCTTCTTCATAACTGGTTGTTAATGTAAGATTATCATAACCTTTTATTAGATTATCTTTTAATTCATCTATTTTGTCATCTGTTAAGTCTTTTTTGTCACTTAATCCTCTGCAATATGCTTGTGGATTTGTTTTCATAGCTTCAAGAGTTTGAAGGTATATGTTTTTAAATCTTTCAAGTTTAGGTTTTGCTCTGTCAATTGAACCTTCACTTCTTAACCATATTGTTACATCAAATCCTTTAAATGCAGTTTGTAGTGCGATTTGACTACCAAGTACTCCACTACCTGCAACAACTACTTTTTTAAAATCCATAGTTTTTGTCTCCTTCTTGTTGTTATTTATATGTTATTTTTAATTTTATATTTAAACTTATCGAGTATTTACTCGAATAGTAATAATTAATAATTATAATTTAATTATATTCTATAACTCTTATAACATAAACTTCCCATATTAGAAAAATCATAACTACTATTTTCAAAAATATGATAAAAGAAGAATTTTCAAAAATAATACAGAAGAAAGAGTTAAAAAGTAGATAAAACTTGAAAAATAGAGGGTGTTATGATATTTTCATTTATAGATATTCCATATACAAGTATATAAAGAAATTAAAAATATTATCATGGCTGGTCTATACTAAAATTTAAAAGGAATGATATTGAAATTAAACAATATCATATCTTTTTTTCATAATATAGTTTTAGGTAATTCATATATTATTGTTCTATTGGAGGTAAGTGAAGATATGTAGCAATCATCATTAACATATCTAATATTTTTGTGAATATGTTCTTTTTTCTTGTTTTATCATTTTCTATGATGGCTATGTTATTTTCTTCATTAGTGTTATCAGTTTCAAATAGTTTTTGACTACTTTTAATGAAATTGTTATTTATTTTTTTAAGTTCATTGTTTTTACTTGGTTGTAATGTATTTTTATTGTATTTTTTTGTGTTATCTGTGCTTATGGTGTTAGTGTTATATGTTGTTGTTTTAATGGTTTTTTTATTCTCTTCTAAATTAGATGATGAGTCTTTTAGAAATTCAGTGTCGTTTGTGTTTTCCATATCTTCTATTTCATTTTTTTCTATTTCATCACAGTTTATGTTCTCTATGTTAT
>NZ_MUZW01000012.1:0-7979 GCF_003266085.1 Methanosphaera sp. DEW79
ATTGTTTTTTATAAACCTCTTTTTCCATGAATTGTCCTGCCTTTTGTAGTCCAGAACTTACTTTACCTTCAAAAGATAACACTTTCTAAACACACTCCAATTTTTTTTATTGTATTTATTCTTATTTTCTTGAGTAATTTTTTTTCCTAATTTAATATAATTTATATTTATCTTATTAAACATACATATTAATAATTTATATCAAATAAATTTATTAAGAATTTATAAAACTTACTAATATCTATATTATTTGGAGGAAATAAAAATATGAAAGTTCGTATAGCCATACCTTCTAAGGGCAGAATTAGTGGACCTTCTGTATCCTTACTAGAAAAAGCAGGTATTGGATTAACAGATAATTCTAGTCGTAAATTATTTTCCAATACATTCGATCCTGAAATAAGTGTGATGTTTACACGTGCTGCAGATATTCCAGTATATGTGGCAGATGGGGCTGCAGACATAGGAATAACTGGTTTTGATTTAACACAAGAAAAAAATGTTGATGTTGAATTTCTTGATGATTTAAAATTTGGAGCAACACGTCTTGTTGTAGCAGCACCTGAAAATTCTGATTTTAATACAGTTGATGATTTAAAAAATGTTAAAATTGTTGCAACAGAATTTCCACATTTAACACAGAAATACTTTGAAGAAAAAAATATAAATGCCACTATAATGCCATTAAGTGGAGCTACAGAGGTTGCACCACTAATTGGTGTTGCAGATGTTATTGCTGATTTAACAAGTACTGGTACAACACTAAAAATGAATCATCTACATGAAATAGATACTATCATAAACAGTAGTGTTAGATTAATTGCAAACAAAGAAAGCTTAAAAACAAAGTATGAAAAGATAGAAGCTATTAGAACAGGTATTCTTGGCGTGCTCCATGCTGAACGTAAAAAATTAATAATGGCAAATGTACATAAATCAAATCTTGATGATATAAAAAGTGCAATGCCTGGTATGAGTGGACCAACAGTATCTGAGGTATATGGTGATGAAAATATGGTTGCAGTTCACTCTGTTATCTCAGAAACAGAAGTTTTTGAAACTATAAATAAATTACGTAAAATTGGTGCAAAGGATTTACTAGTACTACCAATTGAAAGAATATTAGAAAATAAATAGGATATTAACAACTACGATTAATATGAAATATATTAGATATATGGCTTCCAACAAAGAACATGTTGGAATAATAAAAGATGATATTATATATGATTTAGATTATTCATGTATTATTGATGCAATAGCACATGAAGATGAAATAGATATAAATGAATCTACAACAACACATAGATTAGAGGAGGTAGATGTACTACCACCAACAAATCCTTCTAAGATTGTTTGTGTAGGCCTAAATTATAAAGATCATGCTGAAGAATTAAATATGGAACTTCCAGATGAACCTTTATTATTTATGAAACCATCAACTTCTGTTATATCAACAAATAGTGCTATTATCTATCCAAGTACTACAAACATGCTTGACTTTGAAGGAGAACTTGGAATTGTAATATTAGAAAGAGTATCTCCATGTGATAATGGTACTTGTAATGTTGCATACACTATTGTTAATGATGTAACAGCAAGGGATCTTCAAAGTAAGGATGGGCAATGGACACGTTCAAAAAGTTATGATACATTTTGTCCATGTGGACCAGTAGTTGTTACAGATATAGATTCATCAAATCTTAATATAAAAACTATGGTTAATAATGATATAAAACAAGAATCAAATACAAAAAATATGATATTTTCTCCATTAGAATTAGTAAAATATATCTCAAATATAATGACATTAAATCCAGGAGATATAATTGCATCAGGAACACCACCTGGTGTAGGTCACTTGGATGTGGGAGATACTGTTGTTGTTGAAATTGATGAAATGGGAAGTTTAGTTAATATTGTTAAATAAAAAAAATTAAATATAGGGGTTATTTAATGGAAATTAAAGAGTATACATGTGATGTGTTAGTAATAGGTTCTGGCGGTGCTGGATGTAAATGTGGAATTGTAGCAAGTAAAGAGGGTCAGGATGTAATCATTGTATCTAAAGGTTTAACATTTAAATCTGGTTGTACAATGCTTGCAGAAGGAGGTTACAATGCAGTATTTGGGTATGTTGATGATGAAGATTCACTTCAACTACATATTCAAGACACACTTAAGGGTGGAGCATTTCTCAATGACTTAAAACTCGTATATAAATTAGTTACTGAATCACCAAAAAGACTTGTTGAACTTGAATCATATGGTTCATTATTTGACAGACAAGAAGATGGTCGTTTAAATCAAAGAGCATTTGGAGGACAATCCTATCGTAGAACTTGTTTTAAAGGGGATCAAACTGGTCATGAAATGATGGTTGGACTTAAAGAAGAAGTTATACGTGAAGGTGTAGAAACACATGGAGAAATAATGATTACAAAATTATTATTTGATAAAAATCATACAAAAATTGTTGGAGCAATGGGTTTTTCACTACAGGATAGTTCAATAGTAATATATCATTCAAAGACTACTGTTATTGCTTCTGGTGGATGTGGATGGTTATATCCTGTTACATCAAATGCTTTACAAAAAACTGGTGATGGTATTATGATGGCATATGATGTTGGAGCAGATGTTATGGATATGGAAATGGTACAATTCCATCCAACAGGTATGTTGTCTCCAAAATCCAGAAGAGGTGTTTTAATTACTGAGGCTGTTCGTGGTGAAGGGGGTTATTTAATTAACACTAATAATGAACGTTTCATGATAAATTATGATCCACGTCAGGAACTTGCAACTAGGGATATTGTTGCAAGATCTATCTATACTGAAATTCAGGAAGGTCGTGGAACTAATGATGGGGGAGTATATTTATCTGTAACACACCTACCAGATAGTCAGGTTCATAAGAAATTACAAACTATGGTTCAGCAATTTAAGGATGTTGGCGTGGATATTACAAAAGAACCAATGGAAGTAGCACCTACTGCTCATCATTTTATGGGTGGTGTTAGAATTAACACTGACTGTGAAACAAATATTGAAAACTTGTATGCTGCAGGTGAAGCATCTTCTGGTGTGCATGGAGCAAATAGGTTAGGTGGTAATGCATTGGCTGATACTCAAGTATTTGGTCATATTGCTGGTTTAAGTTCTGCAAAACAGGCACAAAATACCAAACTTGAAACTCCAGATGAAGATATGATTTCTTCTGAAATTTCACGTATTGAAGCTATATGTTCTGAAGGAAAATATCGTCCACAAGATATTAAGACTAAAATACAAGAAATAATGTGGAAGCATGTTGCAATTGTTCGTGATGAAACAGGTTTAAAACAAGCAGAAATTGAATTAAATAAACTTGAAGAAATGACTTCTAACATGAATGTTTCTAAAATAAGAGAATACAACGATGATTTAGTAGTAGCTCTAGAAGTTATAAGTATGATAAAACTCGCTAAATTAATAGTAAAATCAGCTCTACTACGTAAAGAGAGTAGAGGAGCACATTATCGTATAGATTATCCTGAACGTAACGATAAAGAATATCTTAAAAGCTTCATATTAAATAAAAATGGAGAAATTAAAACAGTAGAAAGAGGTCTATTTACAGATTATTAAATAGTAATCTCTAACTTAATCTTCTTTTTATTTATTTAATGAATATTCTAATTTTGATTTTACAATATGATTTATTACTTAAGATTAATTCATAACCTCATTTATCATGATATATATTTAAAAATAGACAGATATTAGTATAGTAATCAAAGGTATTAAAAATAAGAATCAATGGTATTAATTTATTATTTTCTCATAAATTCATTATAAAATATGGTTGTAAATAATTTAAAAAAAGAGTAATAATGAAATATAGTATCTCATTATTATGACTTTTACTAAAAGTGTAATGGTTTTATTCTAATTATTTTCTAATGCACTCATAGTACTAAGGATTTTATGATCATCTTCAGGTTTTGCTTGTAATTGTAATCCTACAGGAATGTTGTCTACAAGTCCAGAATTCATACTACTTGCAGGAATACCTGTGATGTTAGCAAGTACTGTTAATACATCATAAGCATACATATCCATAGTTTCTATTTCTTCACCGATTTTATGTGGTAATTTTGGTACTGTAGGTCCAGCAATTACATCAACATCATTTAATAATTCATTAAATTCATTTCTAATAAGTGATCTTGCTTGTAGTGCTTTATTATAATATTTTCCACTGAATTCTTTTTGACTAATATATGAACCAATTTCTATTCTACGAGCTACTTCAGCACCACATACTTCTTCTATTCTTTCACCATATTTACGTCCATCATATTTTCTTGTTGCTGAGAAAAACTCAACATAGTTTATAAGATAATAGGTAGGTAATCCAAGATTAATATCTTCAAAGCTCAATTCTTTAATCTCTGCTCCGAGGGAGGTCATATCATCAATGGATTTATTTATTTGGGATGTTATTTTATCATCAGTTATGTCCATAAATTCCTTTACAACACCAATTGTTTGACCTTCAAGTGTGGAATTTGTTGTATCTTTTAGGAAATCTTCTGGTTGTTTATTTATTGTTGTTGTATCGTATGGATCATATCCACATATAACATTAAGCATTAATCCAATACCTGTTGTATCGTTTGCAAATGGACCTATTTGGTCTAAACTCATTGCAAGATCAAGTAATCCTTGTCTTGATACCATACCATATGTAGGTTTAAATCCCATTACTCCACAGTGTGATGCAGGATTTCTTATTGAACCACCAGTATCAGATCCAAGTGTTATATCACACATATTTGCTGCAATTGCTGCTGCTGAACCTCCACTTGATCCTCCAGGGATATGTCCTGGTGCTTTTGGATTGTTTGTAGGACCATACATTGAGGTTTCTGTGGAACTACCTGCTGCAAACTCATCCATATTTGTTAGACCAATAATTACTCCATCTTCATCAAGTATACGATTAATTACAGTTGCATTGTAACTTCCATAATAGTTTTTGAGTGTAGGGGAAGCTGCAGATATTATGAAATCTTCTACATTTATGTTACTTTTTATACCAATAACGAGTCCAGCTAATTTTCCAGTTTCTTCATTATTTTTAATTCTTTTATCTATATCTTCAGCTGTTTTTCTTGCTTTTTCTATATCTAATTGTACAAATGCATTAATATCATCATTTTTTTCTTCTATGGTACTATACATTTGTTCAAGGTTTTCAGTTGCTGTTATTTCTTGTTGTTTAATTGCTTCAACTTTTTCTATTACTTTCATATGTTCACCTTTAGTAAAAATTCATGAAATCATAACTTTTTCATTAAATAATTATATGTATAATATATTTCATTAAAGAAATTAATATAATTTAATATTATTATATAATGAAAGATTTTTTTAAGTAGGAACTTATTTTTTTTCATGTTTTTAGTGTATGTGGAATTATTTTCTTTTAGTTTTGTATGTATATTGTTATTATTTTTAAAAAAATAAGTCAAATTTATAAAGACTAAAAATTATATATTATAAACAATAACAAGATTGTGCTTTAAAAAAAGTTAATTAAATGTAAAAAATTATAGTCTTATACTCACATATGAAACTATTTTTGACATTAATATTTTAAATCTTAAGTAATAAGTACTCCTTGTTAGATGTAAAAATAATGTGAAGATATATGCATATCTTTATTTTATAGAAACATTTAAAAACAACAATGTTGATATTTATAAACATTAAAAAATGATTGAGTTTTTTAAAATTTAATGTTAAAAACTCAGATATATTATAATATATTTTTAAAAGGTGAACACATGGATCTTATAGAAAATTTAAAAGCAGCTTTAAATGGCGAAGAAGTAGAAAAAGTACCAGCAATAAGTGCAACAGCAGCAGCAGTTGAAGAAGCATTCCCTGCAGCTAACGTATCCTGGCCAGAAGCACACAAAGATGCTGAACAAATGGCAAGATTAGGTATATCCTTACACGAACAAGCAGGATTAGAATGTGCTAGAGTACCTTTCGACTTAACAGCTGAAGCAGAAGCATTTGGTTGTGAAGTAGATTTAGGTGATATGGAAAACACTCCTACATTAAGATCACACGATATTGTAGATGATGTAGAAGACTTAGAAGTACCTGATGACTTTGTAAACAATGGTAGATTACCTGTAATCTTAGAATCTATAGAAATCTTAAAAAATGAATACCCTGAAGTACCTGTAATTGTAGGTATGGCTGGTCCTTTCACTTTAACTGGTCACTTATTAGGTGTAGAAGATTTAGTAAAAATGTTAAAAACTGACAGTTTCGTAGTAGAAGATGCAGTTGAAATAGCATTAGAAGCACAAACAGAATTAGTTCAAGCTTTCAATGAATCTGGTGTAGATGTAATTGCTGTAGCAGACCCAACATCTTCCCCTGAATTATTAGATCCTAATGATTTCAGTGAATTTGCACAACCTGCATTAGAAGATTTATCTGCTGAAATGGAAACAGAAAGTATCTTACACATCTGTGGTAACTCAAGACCTATTCTTGAAGAAATGTTAGACTGTGGATTCAGTGGAATTTCTGTAGAAGAAGCAGTTGATATGACAGAAGCTCAACAAGTAAGAGCAGAAACTGGTGCTGAAACTGTAATGGTAGGTAACGTCTCAACAAGTCAAACTTTATTCAGTAAACCTGTAGAAGAAGTAAAAGCTGAAGTAACACAAGCATTAGAAAAAGGTGTAAATGTATTAGCACCAAGTTGTGGTATTGCACCTAAATCACCTTTAGCAAACTTAAAAGCATTCGTTGAAGCAAGAGATGAATTCTATCAATAAGTAGATTAATTCTACTTTTAATCTTTTTTTATTTTTTTTTTGAATACTATTTTTACAGTTTGATATTAATGGTATAGAAAATCTATATTCATGTAATGTTTTAATTTATATCTTGTTTTAGAAAAAAATTTTTATTTTAAAAAGGAGGTTATGGATTAAATTATTATAAATTTAGTCCTTTATATTGAATCCTACAAGTATTGATGCAAGTTTTGGGTCATCTTCAAAGTTAAATACTTCTTTTAAGTATAAATCAGCCAATGGGTCTGGACTACTGGATACTACATCACATGTATCTTCAAGTTCTTCAACTTCAATAAATTGTACTGGTGGAAGAACAAATGCTTGTTTTGTAGGGTTTTTTTCAAGATTTTCTGTTTTCAAATCTTCTTCAATATCTTTTTGATCTTTTAGTAATACAAAGTCCGGATTGATGAATTTAGCTTTTTCATCTTCTTTATATTTCTTTTTTTGATTGTTACTTACAATTTCTTCTCCTAGAAGGTTTCCCTTATTATCTACTAGTTGAACAGTTGCAGTTGGAGGTGGTCTAAAAGATGCATTTTTTATTATTGCAACAGTGTAATCTCTGTTAAGACATTCATTAACTCCCATGTTTATTACAGGAATTAACTCTCCAGCCTTATCCATTTCTATTTTTAGTACATTTTTACGTACTTCATCAGTTAATACTCCAACATCTAATACTCCACGTAGGGGATTTATTGTATCAATTACTTCTTGAAGTACTTCTTCCGGTTTTTTACTCATTTAATCATCTCTTGATATTATATTATATATTATTTAAATGATGGTTATATATAATTTATATAGGTAGTATTTTCTAAATGGTTCATTTTAATGGTTTATGTCCTAAATTTTATGCAAGGTTTTCTAATAATAACTGATATTAAGTTATTACTAATTACTAATAATACTCTATAAAATAGGTTAAAATAGAATAATAGTAGGTTATTTTGATAAAAAAAAGTTTAAAATCTAATATAAATTATAAATAAACATGAAATCATGGATATTATTCCTTAGAAATATCTCTTTTGATTTATTTATTTTTAATAAAATTTAATAAAATCATAAATTTAAATATTACTTTATCATTTTTCAAGTATT
>NZ_MUZW01000050.1:0-16043 GCF_003266085.1 Methanosphaera sp. DEW79
AAGTTTCTGACAATGACTAAAAAAATGAAAATAAAAGGATAAAATTAAAAATAAAAGAAGATATTCTAAAAAAATTAATTTTTCAATAATAAAAAAGAGAATTTACAGATAATCTCTTAAATTAATTACTTTTAATCAAATTTAACCAATACTGTTGTGATTTTTAATTTTAAAGCCTGAGTGATAATTTAAATAAAATTTAATTGAATAAAATTAAGTTTTAAAGTAAAAGTTAAAATATATAAGAAAAAAATAAAGACCAAATATACACAGAAAAAATATATTCCAATTAAAAAATCAATTCATAAGTAAATTTTTTTATAGAAATTTAGACATATATAATATACAATAAAAAGAAAAATTTTTCAAAAAAAATAACCACCCTCTTTTTTATAATAATTAAATTACACAAAAACGGAGAATATCAATGGATATAGAAGAAACTATTTATAAATATGCTTTAACTAATGCTATAGAACATGGAAATAAATGTCAAGTAGGATCAGTAATAGGAATGGTAATGTCTAAAAACCCAGAAATGAGAAAAGACCCCAAAACTGTATCACAACTTGCAGGAAAATTAGTTGCAAAAGTAAATAATTTAACACCAGAAGAACAACAAAAAGAAGTGGAATCACTTGGTGGACTAGAACAACATACAAAAAAAGAAGAAAAACCGAAAGGATTACCTGAATTAAAAAATACTGAAGATAAAAAAGTAACACTAAGATTTGCACCAAATCCATCAGGACCACTTCATATTGGACATGCAAGAGCAGCAATACTAAACAAACTATACCAGGAAAAATACAATGGAAAACTAATTCTTAGAATTGAAGATACAGATCCTAAAAGAGTAGAACCAGATGCATATGATGCAATACCACAAGATATTAAATGGTTAGGTATAGAACCAGATGAAATATACACCCAAAGTGACAGACTAGAAATATACTATGAATATGCACAAAAAGCAATAGAAATAGGTGCTGCATATATGTGTAAATGTGATGGTGGAGAATTTAAAAAACTTAAAGATAACTGTCAACCATGTCCATGTAGAAGTCATACCATAGAAGAAAACATGGAATTATGGAATAACTTTGAAAATATGGAAGAAGGAGAAGCAGTACTTCGTATAAAAACAGATATAAATCATAAAAATCCTGCAATACGTGACTGGGTTGCAATGAGAATAGTAAACCAAGAACATCCAAGATTAGGAAATAAATATAAAATCTATCCAATGATGAACTTCTCAGTAACAGTAGATGATCATCTTATGGGCATGACACATGTATTACGTGGAAAAGACCATCTTGCAAACAGTGAAAAACAAACATACCTATACAAACACTTTGGATGGGATGTACCAGAGTTTATTCACTATGGTAGATTAAAAATGGATGATGTAGAACTTAGTACATCTAAAGCAAGAGAAGGTATTGAAAATAAAACATACACTGGATGGGATGATCCAAGACTTGGAACTATACGTGCAATTGCAAGAAGAGGAATTAAAAAAGAAGTACTTTATGATTTAATAGAGGAGATTGGAACAAAACAAGCCGATGCAACAATAAGTTGGAAGAAAATCTATGGATTAAATCGTAACATCATAGAGGAAAACACAAACAGATACTTCTTCATACCAAATGCTGTTAAAGTAGATGTTGAAAATCTACCAAGTTCTAAAACAAACATGACAGTAGAACGTGAACTTCACTATAACAAACCAGAAAAAGGATTTAGAAACTTAACATTTAATGGTAGTGTATACATACCAGAAGATGACTATAAACATGCACAAGATAAAAACATACCATTAAGACTAATGGATTTAATAAATATTAAAATAGAGGAAGATAAAGTAATATATGATAGTGAAACTCTTGAAGATGCACAAGCACAACATGCACGTATTATACAATGGGCACCAGTTGAAACATCCATAAGTGCTACAGTTGTAATGCCAGATAATACTCATGTTACAGGATATATTGAATGTGATGCATCAAATCTAGAAGTTGATGATATGGTACAACTTGAAAGATTTGGATTTGCAAGAGTAGATAAAATAAATGATAATGAAATAACATTCTATTATACACATAACTAAAAAGGTGAAATATATGGCAGTGAAAGTAAATGAATACTATAGTTTAATACAAAACAACTACTTATTTGTAGAAATTGCAAGAAGAGTAGATGAATATCAAAAAGAAAATCCAGATGCAAATCTCATAAAAATGGGAATTGGAGATGTAACAAGACCACTTGCAAAATCAGTAGTTGAAGCATTTAAAAGGGCTGTTGATGAATTAGGTGATGCTGATACATTTAGAGGATATGGTCCAGAACAAGGATATGACTTCTTAATTGAAGATGTTATAGAAAATGATTATAAACCATTAGGAGTAGAACTTAAAAACTCTGAAGTATTTATAAGTGATGGAGCAAAATGTGATACTGGAAATTTCCAGGAACTCTTTTCTAAAGATAATATAATTGCAGTAACAGATCCTGTATATCCTGTATATGTTGATAGTAATGTAATGGCAGGACGTAGTGGTAAAATGGGTGAAGATGGATTCTATGAAAACATAGTATATCTTCCAGCAACTAGTGAAAATGACTTTGTACCATCACTTCCTAGTGAAAAAGTAGATATTATCTATCTATGTTATCCTAACAATCCTACAGGAACAACTCTTACAAAAGAACAATTAAAAGAATGGGTAGATTATGCACATGAAAACGATGCATTAATATTATTTGATGCTGCATATGAATCATTTATTAAAACTCCTGGAATTCCACATAGTATCTTTGAAATTGAAGGTGCAAAAGATGTTGCAGTTGAATTTAGAAGTTATTCAAAAGTAGCAGGATTTACTGGTACTCGTTGTGCTTACTGTGTTGTACCAGAAGAGGTTTATGTTAAAGATGCTAATGGTAATAAAGTACAATTAAATCCATTATGGAATAGAAGACAATCAACTAAATTTAATGGTGTATCATATCCTGTTCAAAGGGCTGCACAGGCAATTTACACACCTGAAGGTAAGAAAGAAATTCAAGAAAATCTTGATTATTATGTTAAAAATGCACAAGTTATTCGTGAAAGTCTTGAAAAAATGGGATTAAAAGTTTATGGAGGAGTAGATTCACCATATATTTGGTTTAAAACACCTAATGATATTGATTCCTGGAGTTTCTTTGATATTTTACTTAAAGAAGCTCATGTTGTAAGTACTCCTGGTGCTGGATTTGGTCCAAGTGGAGAAGGTTATCTTAGATTAACTGCATTTAATACTTATGAAAATACTGTTGAAGCTATGGATAGAATTTCAAAATTAGAATTCTAATTTTTCTACCATAACTTTTTTTATAAAAAAAAATATTTTACCTAAATTGAGGTGTTTTATGATAAATAAAGCCCTATTTTTAAGTAAAATTAAGTATTTTTGAGAAATACTTAAATAATACCTATGATATATCTATCTAAAGGAGATGTAAAATATGACAGAAATACCAAAAGCACCTGTAACTAGAATTGTTAAAAATGCTGGTGCAGAAAGAATAAGTAAAGATGCAGAAGAAAAAATCGTTGAAGCTGTAGAAGCTTATGCTGACAAATTAGCATCCGCAGTTATTGATTTAGCAAAACATGCTGACCGCAAAACTATACAAGCTGAAGACGTAGAATTAGCTTTAAAACATTTTAACTAATTCTCTTCCTTCTTTAACCTTTATGTTCTAATTTTTAAATTTAATATTTATTTTTTTTATTTCAAAAATAAGTTATTTCTATTTATCATACTAATTTTCTAAAAAAAAGTTAAAAATTGGAAATTTAGTTTTTATTTCCTGATTTTATACCCATGAGTGATAATAGTATTGCTATTATACATAGTATTGTTGATAGTATCATTGTTACTTGGCTACTTAGTATTAGTTGTGGATAATGTTGTGGTATTATTGGAACGTTACCCATTATATATGCAAATACTAGTGTTAAAAGTCCTAGACTAAATGATTGTCCTATTGTTCTTACTGTGGATAGAGATGCTGATGCTGTTGCTATGTCTTTTTTATCAACTGATCCTAGTATTACATTGTTGTTTGGTGTTGAAAATAGACTAAATCCAACTCCTTGTAGTATCATTGATATGAATATCATATATAATGGTGTTGTTTCATCTAAGAAACACAGTATAACCAGTGCTATTGATACTATTATCATTCCTATTGCTGCTAGTATTTGTGGATTGATTTTATCTGATAGTCTTCCTGCTATTGGTGCACCTATTGCCATGATTAGTGGTGTGACAATAAGTATTAGTCCTGTTGTTTCTGGACTAAATCCATTTAAGTATTGTAGATGATAATTTAAAATATATGTTACCACAAATGTTGCAAAATAACTAATTAAAGATGCAATATTAGAGGAGGTGTATTTTACATTCCTAAATAAGTGCATATCATATATAGGATATTGTTCTTTTAATTCATACTTTGCAAAAATTGCTAGTATAACAAGACCTATAACCACAGTTATAATACCAATCACATCATGTAGTATTGTAAAACCATACATTAAAATTAAAATTCCAACAACATAAAGTAGTGAACCTTTAACATCTATAGGATCTCCACCACCAATTATCCATTCCTTATCAATTCTTGTTAGGAGATAATATGATATTAATATTAGTGGAACTGTAATATAGAATATACTTCTCCAACCCACATACTCCACTAGAAAACCACTAACAGTTGGAGCAAGTGTAAGACCAAGATACACTCCTGTTACTGTAATACCAATAGCCTGACCTCTTTTTTGTGGAGGTACTTGTTCTGTTATTATTGCCATACTATTTACAAATAGAACTGCAGAAGCTATACCTTGAATTATTCGTGCTACTAACATAAATTCTATATTAAATGCTATACCAGACAATATAGAACCTACAACATAGCCTATAAGACCTATTCCCATAGTTTTGTTTAAACCATATTTTCCACATATTTTACCAAAGGGCACACTTGCAGCTGCTATAACTAGTAGATATATGTTTACTAACCAGTTTTGCATTATATTTGTAATATTAAAGTCAACTGCTATAGTTGGAAGTGCAACAGATACAGCATTTGATGTAAAAGCAACACCAAAAGAAGCTAGCATTGCAATTAATATTACATACTTATTCATAATTTTCTCATTTACCATGATATTATATTTCTTAATTATAAGTAATATATTCAAAGTATAAAAAAAATTTTGAAAAAAAAAGGGGAGTTTAAAGACTTAAAAATTATTAGATGCTAAATTATCTTCTATTACTTGTATTATGTTTCTTGCTACCTGTGGTGTCATAACAATTTGTAGATTACATTCTTGTATCATTTCAACATTACCAAATTCATCACTTGAAAGTTTATCTTCAATAAATGCAACACGTATCTGATCATTTGATCCTACACACACTGCTCCAGATACAGGATTTGTTTGTGTATCTTTGACTACTATTTTTGGTACTTGTCCATTGTTTAGGTTATCTAGGTTATCCATAATTTATCATCTTCCTATTTTTATCCTGTGGGTAAACACTATTTATTACAAAGTTATTTGGAAGTGTAGAAGTATTAATTTTCGTATTTTTAAGGTCTTCATATTCTTTTGTTTTAACGAGTATTTCCTCATTTTCCTCTAATTTTTCGAGTTCCCCATCAATATCAACTTCATATTCAAAGTTATTCATAAATCTTTCAAATTCCTCATCACTTAATACATCACCTAGTATGTCTTTTTTATGTTCCATGTCATGTTCCATTACTAGTTCTGCAAGTGTTATCTGTGTTTTAATTAATGTTTTCACAATCTTTGAATTAAGATTTACTTTGTAATTTGTACCATCCTTAACTAGTATTTCTAGTTCTTCAAGAGTTTTGATAAAGGAATTTAGAGTTACTCGTGATATTTGTGCTCCATATGCTATTTCCTTTTTTGTGTATGGTTTTTCTGGATTTGTTAACACATAACTTACTACTTTTACTTGAGGATATTTTCCAAATATTTTTTCATACATAATACTATTACACCACGTATATTTTTTAAACATTACTTATACATGAAAATAATTTCATGTACAGAAATTATACATATAATTATATATGTCTACTACTATATATAATCTTATGAAGTCTAATCCAGATTTAGAAAAGGACATCCTATCCACATTATTCAAACATGGATGTATTGGAAAGCATCATACACCAATAATAAACCTTTGTAGAAACCTAAATCAATATTCAACCAAGGAAATTAAAAAAGGAATAAAATCCCTCCGTAAAAAGAAGTACATTAACCTTTATAAAACATATCATGGATTAGATGTTAGACTTGTTCCATCTAGTCTTCAAGAGGTAAAGAAAATAATTGACTATAAGGAAAAATAAGAAGTACTCCAGATATTTTTAAAGAGAATAAAAAGAATATAATCAACCAATTGTTATAATAAAAAATTATTAATCCTCTAAAACACCCTATTAACATTTTATAAAGCTTATTTTAAATTTATAATTATTTATAATTACAAATTATAATCCATTTAGCCATAATATGATACTAGGATAAATAAAATTATTAACTAACCTTTTAAATAGAATCAATGCCTATATAATAAGTGAAGAGTATTAGATATTAATTAATATCTTAATTTATAAATAAGATAATTAAAATAATATATTTTAAAAAAATAGTGAATTAAAAACAATCAAATTTCCAAAAAAAAATAATAGAAAGAAGATTATATTCACAAAAAAATAATAGAAATATAAACAGGTGATAACATGGTTCTTGATGCTTATATACCATTTATAGGACTACTAATATTTGGTAACATAGAAAACTTAATTTTAGCATCACAAGGTGTAGTAAAAGGTGCTAATCCCTTAAAACTAGGAATAGCAAGTATAATATGTGTAATAATATGGTTAATTATAGGTACAATTGGTACTAACTTAGCTATGGCATACTCAAATGTAATAGAATTTGTTGGTGGACTTGCAATATTCGTACTAGGTCTTCAATCAATGATAGAATCAGCAAGATACAACGAAGATCCAGAATACAAATAAGGTGATTAAATGTCTTTTATAGATGAATACAAAGAATTTTGGGGATTATTAATATTTGGTAACATAGAAAACTTAGTTCTATCATCACAAGGAGCAGTAGCTGGAGTAGACCCAATAATACTAGGTGGTCTAAGTCTATTAGCAGTTATAATCTGGTTCCTTATAGGTACTTTTGGAACAAAAGTAGCTATTAAATATGCAAGAGTAATTGAATTTATTGGTGGACTTGCAATATTCATATTAGGTCTTCAATCAATGCTTGAAGCAATAAACATATTATAAGAATAACTATTTTTTTCTAATACGGTATGTTCATAACAAAGGGAAAATATATAAAGAAAAATTTTAACTAATTCTTTTTTTTAAGTTATGAACATAACCTGTTATCATTTTAAAAGAGTGTTTAAAAAAAGTGGTAGAAAATTACTTACTTAGAATGATTAATTATAAAACATGACCTTAAATCTCTGTATCTTTAAAAATCCATGATATTCATATGAATAATATCCAAGACATATCCAAACTTATCCATTGATAACACATATTGGATAATTATCAGCTATTTTTTCAAGTGGAGAAAATTCTCATTCTATAGTCTCCATACAATGTAGAAAACTTACTTGAATATATATTTTTTTACCAGATTTTTCACATAAAAAAAAATCAACTTCCTTTTTTCCTATAAGATCTTTACATTTAAATTTCATAGAAAAAAGAGCTTCTTGTAGAAATTCAGTAAAAATAGATATGGTTATGTAGTTTTTTTCATTTTTTTTTAAATAATTAGTTATACTTGTTTTTGAGAATGTTTGTCCAGTTGAATTCATTAAATACCTTACAAACCATTTAAATAAATCCAAATCAACATGATATGCATTGATACTTTTTTTCGTCTTTTACTTGTTTTATTTCATCAAAAAATGTATAATCTACTAGTTTTTTATATAAAAAGTTTATAATAATTCATATATCAAACTAGAATAACAAAGTTACACATATAAAAAGGATAAGTAACGAAGTATCTACATACTTACAACATCATCCTCAATTCTAAGACTAGAATTATCAGAAAAATGAAGGCCTTGTATTACTTCAAAAATACTATTTTTTGTCTTATTAGACAATGATTTAAAACCAAATAGTAATGATACTTCTTTTGCCAAATCATCCACGCCCATAGAATAATTTACTGATAAAACTTCCTTAATTGCAAGTTCTACCTCCTGAGCATATATATAATCTATATTTGGTTTTTCTCTAAATCTAACACATATCTCCACATTTGGATTTAAATAAAAACCATCCTTATGATAAATACCACTACGCATAAGTTTAGTAGAATCTGCTATTTTATCCACAGTTGCCTTAAATTTCTTTGTAGCCTTAACATTATAGACTTTTTTAAGACGATTATATAATTCTTCATCACAGATTGGAGATTCAACACTGATAATATCCTCAATAACCTCTAAAACACTATTTTTATCTAAACTATAGAAGTCATAACATACTATACTATTTTCATAGTAAACATAATCCTCATTTAATTTAACATCCTCACATTTAACATACTCCACATGTTCATCAACTGAATCCTCCACAGGTATTTCTACAGTGTTTATAGTAACTGTGTTTTTAGATGTTGAAGTATCACTTGGAGTATTTACTCCATCTCCACTAACCTCAGGTAAACTTTGAGTAGTATCTTCTATTTTAGTACTATCATATTGTGTTTTATCAGTAACTTCAAGTTTATCTGCTCTTGTCTCATTTTCTACATCAATTAGTGCCTTATCAATAGCTTCAAGTAAGGTATTTTTAGCATTTATTCTATTATAATACCAGTCTGTTGACCAGATTCTATGGAACTTCCATCCTAATCCTTCAAGCATATTTTGTCTGAGTCTATCACGATCCCTTGCAGATGCACTACTATGATATGATGCACCATCACATTCTATTCCAAGAACATAATTATTAGAATCTTTTGGATTAACTATTGCTAAATCAATTCTATAACCTGCACATCCCACCTGTTTTGAAACAATATAGCCCTCATCAGTAAGGAAGTTATATACAGATTCTTCAAATGGTGAGTCAAAATCTCCATCTGTTATGTAATTTGTTGAGAATTCCCCAGTTTCTGCATAGTAAAGATATTTACTAAGAGCCTGTACACCACGTGGTGATGTAGTTTTAATCTTAGCCTTCATATCACCTGATTTGAAGTTACAAAATACTACACATTTTTCCTTTGCACGTGTTGTAAGTACATTTAAACGACGTTCTCCTCCATCCCTATTTAATGGTCCAAAACTTAGGGAAAGTTTATGATTGTTATCATATCCATATCCTATACTTATTAGTATAACATCCCTTTCATCTCCCTGAATATTTTCAATATTTTTAATAAAGAATCCATCAGATCCTTCTTCATTGAAGTATTTTTGTAATTCAGGATGTTTTTTAAGTTCTGCTTCAAGCTCTTCACTGATTGCATCTCTTTGTTTTGTACTAAAAGTACCTATACCTAAACTTTTACTATTTCCATACTTTTTAAAATGATTTATTGCATAGTTAATTACATCTCTTGCTTCTATTCTATTTTGACTACTTCCACCCCTATCATAGACACTATCCTTGTTGTAAACAAATTTAAGACCCAATTCATCACTATTCTTTGCAGGAGATGGGAATATACATAGTTCATTGTTATAGAATTCCATATTTGACACTGCTATTAGTGATTGATGACGACTTCTATAGTGACACTTTAGCATACGTGATGGTAGTGATGATTTACATAGATGAAGAATACTTTCAACATCCTGTATATCAATATCATCATCACTTTCAATGTTTGTTTCAACATCAAAAAATGATGTTGGTGGAAGTTGTTTTGTATCACCCATTATAACGTAGTGTTTTCCCCTAAGAAGTGCTCCAAGTGCATCTTCTACCTTCACTTGACTTGCTTCATCGAATATTACATAGTCAAAGTAAGATTCATATTCATGTGTATCAAGGTATTGTGCAATGGATAGTGGACTCATTAAGAAGCATGGTTTTATATCAGTGATTATTGTTTTACATTCTGTTAATAATTGTCTTATTGGTTTGAAATTTCGTTTCTTGTTTATTTCACGTGCCAGGATTCCCAGTGATGATGATGGATTTATACTAGCATTCATGTTAGGTTTTTTACTGTCTAGTTTTTCACGTACCCTGTATTTATTTAGGTCTATGGTTTGTTTATCTAATTTCTTGAATTTTTCAATGTTATTTTCATATAATGTGTCATTAAATTCCTGTAATGTTTCATTTTCAGTGTATGCCTCTTCAAGTATGTTATTTACCATTGTATATGTAAAAAGTGATTGTATTGCTTCTGATTTTATTTTATCCTCTTTTACTAGTTCTATGAATTCATGGGTGTATTCATTGGAATATTCCTTAGCATATGTGTTAAATTGGTTCCAATCATTTATTGTTGAAATACTGGAGTTTAATTTTTGTATTTCTGTTTTTATGTTTTCAAAGTCTGTGTTAAAGAGTATGTTTTTTGATAGATTATCCTTAAATCCAAGTATGTTATCTAAAAATTGGTATTTCTCATTTAGTATATTGTAAGAATAGTCTATTGTTTGAATTATATCTTTTAGATTTGGTATATCTTCTGGATTTATATTCTTTAGTAAATTGAAGTCTTGTTTTGTTAAAAATTGTGTAAGTGTATCATATTCATCTTTAAATTCTATGATGTTTGTATTGGTACCATTCCATGTTGTGAAGTATGTATCTAGTAGTGAATTATTTTCTTCTATGAATTTTTCTAGTCTTTCTCTATTTAGTAGTAGATCTATGTGATATTCTAGTTCATCTGGTGATTTAAATGGACTTTGATTGAATATATCTGCTACTTGTGTGTTGATTTGTGTTAACTTATCATTGTTTCTTAGAAGTTGTTCTAATTGGTAGATTATTTCTTCATCTGTTAGATTGTTAAATGATGTGTATGGTAGTATCTTGTTTCTTATACTAATTAGTGTATCATTCCATGAGAATAATTTTTCAAAGTCCCTTATTATTACATCATCATCCACATTGACTTCATAGTATGATAATAATTCTTTTTTAGAGTTTTTATAATTCTTATTTAAGAATTTCATGAAGGAATCTTTTCCAGACTTGAATTTACGAAACTTATCTTCTATTGTATTATCATTTAATGCCTTTTTTATCTGTGATAATTCAATATTTTCCTTCATTTGTTTAAAGTCATCAAGAAGTCTTATAACATCACATTGTATGAATATGTCAGAGGATATTACAATATCTTTTTGGTTGTTGATAAGTGTTGAAAGTTCTTCTTTTATTTGACTAAGATTTATGTTGTATTCATTAATATTAAAGTTATATTTACCATGATAGTCTTCTAGTGCTATTGCTACTTCTTCTAGAATATCTTTATCTTCCAAGTAGTTTCTATTTGACAGTAGTATTGTGCCTGTCTGAATATATTCAGGAATGTGGGTCATTGAATTTATATTGTTAATTCCTACTTTTTGACTGAAATTATTTATATTCTCCACTAGAATATCGATTGTATTTGTTATTTTTTCTGTTTTTATCTTAATATTATCAATATCATTTGGTAGTAATGTTTCTATTGATGTTGACTTCCAGGGATTTGTATTTATTGGTGATATTAATGTGTAGAGTTGTGCTATTTTATCTATTTTATTAAGAAGGTCTCCCCAATCCTTTTTAGATAACTCTTTTAGTGGTGGAAGATTTATCTTATATATTTCCTGATTTTGTTTTTCAAGATTTTGATATTCCTCTTCATATATTCCTATTAATTGATAGATTGTCTTGTCACTATTTCCATACTTGGATTGTATAACTTCAATATAGTTATTTAATAATATTTTTATCTGTTGAAGTTTATCATAATCATCAAATGATTTCATTTTAACAGAATCACATGTTAATGTCTTACTAATATCTGCTAGTAATTGTTTATTTCTTGTTTTATTATCATATAATCCAAGACAGTATGTTCCAAGTCCTATATCTTCCATTCTTTTTTCTACAACTTCAAGTGCTGCCTTTTTTTCACTGACAAATAATATTTTCTGATTATTTGCTAGTAATTCTGCTATGAGATTTACAATTGTTTGTGATTTTCCAGTACCAGGAGGTCCTTCCACTACAAGACTATGTCCCTTTTTTGCATCTTCAATTACTGCTATTTGTGAAGAATCTGCATCTACTACATTGTATACATCTATTGGATTTAATTGTTTATCAATTGTGTTTGTGTCAAATGATTCAAAATTATCTGGTTCTTTAAGTCCAAAGATACGACCTATTTCACCACTACCCACATTATCTGACCAGTTAGTAAGATCTAGATCATTGTACATTACAAATTTCTTAAAATTAAATGTACTTAGATACTTATCCCTTACTACATTCCATGATGGTTTTGATTTAATTGCTTCTTTTACTTTATTTAGATATGTGTATATGTCATGTTTTGATTCTACTTTCATGTCTGATGGAAGATTAATTCCCTGATCTAGAAGTTTATGTTTTAGTGATAGGTTAAGGGATATTTCCTCACCTGTTGCTTTTATTGAAAATGGTGAATCTATGGATTGTCTTTCTATTTCAACAGGAATAAGTATGAGTGGAGCTTTATGTGTTGCTTCTTCATAATCTGTTTGTTTCCACTCGAGAAATCCTAGTGCTAAGTATAATGTGTTATATCCAGATTCCTGTATACTAGATTTATAGTATTGCATGAGTGAAAACAATCTTTTTTGTAATTCATTTTCTGTTAGATTTGTTTGAAGATAGAGGTCCCTGTATTTTTCTGGAATATTATCTAGATTTGTTGGCATCTGCCAGATATTAATATCTTCTGTACCACTTTGTAAATCATGTGTCTTTTCTGTTTTATGTGTATTTCTTGTATCTATTGATTTATTATGAGAGTCTTTTTTATCTAAATCAACATATTCTCCACTATCAACATATTCTTCATTAAATCTATTACTTTTATCTTCCAATGTATATGTGTTTCTATTTGTGTCTTTTTTTGGTTTTGGAAGAAATTCCATACTATTTTCATCAAAAATCAGTATATTATATAATTCTCCTATATCCTCATCTATAATTGGTATGGTACGTTTTACTTCCTTGAAATTTAGTAGATTATTTCTTAATCCCATATCTAGAAGATTTTTACGTGAGGTATCAAAGATTTTATTAAATTCATTTGTTTTTGTCTCTTGCATATTATCACTAGAATTTCATTTTTTAAAAAATTTTCTTTTTTATATATCAGATAAGATGTGAAATATGGTTATTATTAATTATAATATGTTTTTTGTCATCTTTTTATTTACTAAAACATTCTATAAAGTTATTTATATTTTAACTATGTAATATATTTATTTTATCCCAATTAATTGATTTATTATTATTTAAATATTTTTCATCACAATGAACCTTTAATACTTCACCAAAAAACACATCATGTGTTCCGGGCTTTAGACATTCTACAACCCTACATTCAAAATTCACAGGACACATATCAATAAGTGGAGCATTAATTAGTGTTGCATCTGTTGTGGAAATATTTTCTAATTTATTAGTATCTCTACCAGATGTACTTCCCAAGTATTCTACTTCACTTTTAAGTTCTTCTGTTGCAATATTTACAACAAATTCTCCACTTTCTTTTATTATATGATGGGAATACCTAGTATGTAATATTGCTATCATTATTATTCTGGGATTAAAACTTACATTTGCTATAAATCCAATTGATAAAGCATTATCACGTCCATCTTTATCCCTACAGGAGACTATTACATGTGGCTCTGGATTTATAAAACTATTTGTTGTTGCATCTTTTTTCATAATAGTTATGTATGTTTTTATTAGAAATAAAATTATTTATCAATATGTGTCTATCAGTTATATGTAATGAGGAAATCTTAAAACTTAATAAGTAACATATATATGACTATAGAAAAAATAGTTGTTAGTTGTGTTAATATGAATATAAAACATAAAAATTTAATTGAAAAACTAGACTTACTTGTTTGTGATGATTTTCATCCAAATTATGTTAGTATTCTTATTATAACAACTATACTACTTATAACAACAACCTTTTTTCATTTAATAGATATACATAATGTGGATACTTTAATACTAATAACAGGTATTTTCATTGGAATTGTATTATCACTACCACTACCACTTACATATATTCGAAAAATAATGCTATTATTTCTTATAATGCTACCTATTGCAACAATTACAGCACTACTTAGTTGTATAAGTCCCATGATACAATTTATTTGTATATTATTATGGATATTATTCTTTGTAAGTTGTAATCTACTTGGAAATTCATTGAAAACCTTGAGTTTTGTGGGAGTATTGTATTATTTATACACATTCCACATAGCATTTAGTAACATAGACTTTAATATTACTCTATCAAGTATGTTATGGTATGGACTTGTTACAATACTTATTGTTATAATAGAATTTATGCCATATATACTCTACTGTTTATATAAACATGACCCTGTGGGACGTAAAATATTAACAAGTCTATTTAAAAATGAAGATAAGTTCTATAAAAAACTAGAAATACTCTATAAAACACATGATACATACACAAGTAATATGATATATGTAGCACTCCTTTTAAAATCAAATAAAAAGGTATGTGACTACCTATATAATCAATATAAAATAAGACAACTTGAAACATTAGATAAAATAACACAGACATTAACAAGTAACATTATAGAAATAATCAACACCCCTCATAGACATGTTCTAGATACAGAAGAACTTGAAGACTTATATGCAACTACAACTGATATGAGAATAAAAAATCTAATAGACAGATACATAAAAGCATATGATGTATTTAATAATATACAAGAGGGTAAATACATACATCTAGATGTGGAAAAATCAATGAAAACCACATATAGACGTGATTATCTAACACTAGAAAATAATGATATTAGATATGGAATACAGTTTATGATAACATTCATATTATCACGTATAATTGACGTGTTTTTTGTAACATTTCATTCAACAACAATAACAACATCAGCACTATTTACAACAAAAAATACTCTAAGCTACACTGTAGATAAGATACTTATGAAGATATTTGGAAATATAATAGGACTAGTATTTGCAATTGTTGTATCAACTATCATAATACACTACAATCAACTATACCTACTTAACATACTATGTGTAATGTGTGTTCTACTATTATTTGGTTTTATACCAAATCATTCAGATAAGTCAGGATTTCTAGTAATGGCAATACTAGTATTTATATCAAAAAATCAATTTGTAGGCCTAAATAGAATTACATACGTGGTAATAGGATGTATGATATCACTTATTATTGGATATTATATCTTCCCAATACATGAGAAAATAAACATGACACAGACAGTTACTAAGAAAATAGGACACATCAATAACTTATTAGAAAATATACTAAAAACAGAATCTATTGAAGGAGAACTTCATGAAATATTTATAATTAATTCAAAGATAAAAACACACCTTGAAAGACTAGAAAATACATATCATCTAGAGAGTGAAGTAGAAGATATAAGAGAAATACATGCCATGACAAACAATCTACTTGAAGTTATAATTAATTTAAAACTAGAAATAAAAAATACACAAAGTAATAATCTAATAAAACAGGTAAATGAAAACTTCAAAACTTGCATAAATTCAATAGATTCTAATAAAACAATAAATATTAATGAAATTACAGTACCAATGTCTAATAAAACACCACTTAGAGAGTATAATCTGTGGATTATGGA